>PWQB01000289.1 GCA_003556955.1 Nostocaceae cyanobacterium CSSed10_463m | reverse complement strand
GGTTAAAAATAATTTTCTGGGTCAGTACCAGAAGCAAAAAATTATTTTTAACCTGAGATAAAATTAACTGTTTTGCGGAAATCTAATTTGGGGAGTTGTAGCTGTCCATATTGCTAAATCATTTATCAGGAGGCAACCAATGACTAATAAAGTTAACGGCTCAGACACGTTCAACACCCTATTGTCCCAAATGCAATTAGAATTACTAGAGACTTTGCTTGAACCAGAGGATGCTACTTATCCTTGGAATCCGTTTGACCATGAGGCAGAAGCCTATTTTAATGAATTAGAACAAAAGTTAGCAGGGTCAGATTTTACTGATGAAGAACTGTTAACACAATCTCAGGCTTTTTATCATCACTTAGATAGCCTTTGGTCTGAGGTGGGAACGGGTACGCATCATAAATGTAATCCCAATCAGTCGGCTGTAGAGAGTTTGCAAACAGCTTTAAATTCAGCATTTGCCAATAATGTACCCCCAGACTGGCTAAATGCGATCGCCCAGAAAGCTGCTGAAATTTTCGCTTCTCCACAAACCATGAGTGATCAACTGGTGCAGTGTGTTCAATCTGTATTACCAGCTTGGGATGTAGATGATTTATTTGTTTTAACTCGTCCCTTTGCCTACGCTATGCGTAGCAGCGACTCACCAGACGTGATAGCGATGGTCAATAAAATCGAAAATCGAGATTGGTTAACTTTATCAGAAGTTGAGCAAGCAAAAATTAGCGTAGCGATCGCTTACTATGCTTTCAGACAATTAAACGCTGATGATTCCGAGACATAACATTAGCCTATTATTTTTGTACAATCTCAAAGCTTTAATTATATTCAGGTTGCCAACAGTTTTGCCTGCCTACATATTTTTTGTATGCGGTTAAGATTTTTTATTGTTTTTCAGATATAGCAATCACCCGCCGGAGGTTCAAACCCCCATCTGATAGCGAAAGTGGTTTAAAGACGACTGGGAAAGGATTTCAGTTCAGATCCTGGTTCCTCCAGAACAGGCAAGATGCCTGTTCCACAAGAGTTTTATGATTTGTGTCTGTACGCCATTGACCTGCAAAGTGTTTGTTATTTATGACCAATAAAACGGGTAGCAAAATTTTGCGATCGCGTAGGTGATAACACCCGTGCTTTCAAAATTGCTGCCATCAAGAAAGCATAAGATAACACCCCAACCACTACCAACAATAAAGCATTGATAGATCCTGTGGCATTCCACAAAGCATGAAGCGCAGAGGCACTCAGATAACCAATAGAAAGAATCTGTAAACTCATTCGGGGCTTGAGGACAGCTAAACCGATAAAATACCCCAAGTAGCCACTGTAAGCCATGTGTCCGGCTACAGAGCCTAAAATTCGCGGAATTAGTAGTTGAAACCCTGCCAATTGCCCCGCCGCCCCTATACCGACTTGTTGAGTAATTTCTGGTACATATTGCCCCAGAGTTTCCAAGAGAGTGAAACCTATAGCCGAGGCTGTTCCCAACAGAATGCCATCTAAGGGTTCCCAAATGCCAATGCGTTCTCGCCAAGGTGAAGGTAAGCCCCTCCCCATGAAATAGGCCCCGATTAATGGCAAGGCTTTGAGTAATTCTTCCATCAACCCCGCCCCAAAAAACATTCGTACCAGCAATTCTGTAAAAGTGGTAGGGTCTTGAGGTGAAGGTAAACTACCAGGCAAGATCACGCGAAATACGAAGATAAATAAATCCAACAAAGGACTCAGCAAAATTAAAGTTGTACTCAATGCTGCGCCCATTAGCACCCACCAAGGTTTTTCTTTACCACAAAGTTGGTAAACAAAATAGTAAGCGGCTGCTGCTATGTAAGTTGCTACTATAATTTGATTGGCTTGGGGATTACCAACAGTAGCAAACATCAGCACTACAAAGATCACGGTGAGTATTCCCGGTATCAAATAGGCTTTGCGAGTTAAATCTTTGCCAGTGGAAATAATGGGAAAAAGTTGGGTGAAACTCACCGAATCCGGTTGTTTTAAATGGGTATGACCGTTATTTTTGGAAGCTGATGGTAGGGGTTTAACTTGTTTTGTCATCACCGTGGGCTGAGAAATCAAGTCATACTCAAAGATAAATTGCGGCCCATCAGAACCCAAAGAAATGCGATCGCCTGCGTGTAATTCCTGGCATTCAGATAGGAACTTTCCGTTTAAAAAAGTACCATTGGCACTATTTAAATCACAAATTACCCAGCTAAATTTGTTATCGGTCGATGAGGAGAGGGGACGAACCACAGCATGACGGCGAGATACCATCCGATACATCATGGCATCCAAGACAACTTGGCAGGTGGGGTCGCGTCCAATCACTACCTCTTTACTGGTTAGCAGCGAGTAGCGAGATTCTGAACCAAAAGCTGCTACATTACCAGACACTAGCCGCAGAAATGCATTATGTCTTGTGTTTTTGCCTGTCATCTAGTTAGAGTGTCTTTCCAAACAAATTTATGAAAAATACTTGGGCATTAGGACTTAACCTGAGCCACACAAACAGCAGCATTGCTAAATCCACTATAGCTTTACTTACTGCGAAGAAACTTTAAATTTGCTGATTTAAAATTTAAAATTGCCTAACTTATTAATGACAAGCATTCTAGCGAAGAAAAATATTTTCTGTGCCTTATTTGTCAAATATATTAGTTAGATTTTATGGATGATATAGTAAAGGCAATCCCATACACAACCAGTTACTAAATATGATTAGTATAT
>PWQB01000170.1 GCA_003556955.1 Nostocaceae cyanobacterium CSSed10_463m | reverse complement strand
GAAACTTACTCAAAACTTTTCTTCACTCAACACTTTCTTGACTCAGAAATCAGCACTCAGCACTCAGCACTCAGCACTTAGAAATCAGCACTTAGTTGACGACAAATGCCAAAAACTGAGGTGTAACCATGTACAAATGTACTACCACTCACGGGGCCGATTTCACCATTACAGAAAAAGCCACCTATGGGGATATCGTGAATGTAGCGCCGAAATAATTCTGAATCAAAATTGGGCTTACCATACAGACCTTGACCACGACCCACACAGGAAAACATGAAAGCCGCAGTTGCAGAGGGTTGGGAAACTTGTTGATGTTGATAACGTTCTAAAAGTAATTCTAAGTCTTCTGCTGAGGCTTCGGCATCACGTAGTTGGAATTGGAGGCGTTGTCCAGGACGAATGATATCACCAATGGCGATCGCCCCGGCAGATGGATCTACACCCAAGATACTGCGAATTAAAAAATCGCCTTGCTGTAACGACAGTTTAAATTGATCCATGACTATGCCGACAAACAAAGATTGCTGTGCCAGCATTCGCTCTTTTTCACTCAGACTAGCAATTAAATCACGTAACACCACTAGCGGCACTTTTTCATCTAGTTCCAAAATGATATTACGTTCAGCCTTTGTGACTTGCATCGGCTGGCCAATGGGTCTGCATCCTTGAGCTACAATTGTTTCTAAAACAATATTGCCGCTTAATGCCAAGCCTACCGTTCCTTCACGATATAGGCGTTGGTGTATCTCGCCAGTAGCATCATGACAAAACAAAGATACTTGACCACTTGCACCCCCAGAACTAGCTTGTCCTCCAATGGTTACTGAACCAGGGTAGGCAAAATCCAGCCCCTGCAATAAATCATTGATTCTGGAAGAAAAGGCACTAGATAGCAAAATGAATTGCGGCGCTGGCGATGGTTCCACACCAATCACATCTATCCAAGCATCTGGGGAACTATCCAAGTCTGGTAATTCTTCAGACAGGACATGAAAAACTTTGATATCTACACCAGGCAAATGTCCCAAGGTCAGGCTGATAGCAGGTTGTGACTCTAACTCTTGAGGTTCTCCTGTAGCTGTCGTCCCAATTACCCCAAGACCACTACAGCCAATCAATACAGGTACTGAAAGTTTTTCAGCCAGTAAAGGTAAAAGCCGGGAATACTCACTCGCAAAAGCAGAGGAAATGAATACCAGCCCTAAGTCAGCAGGTACTGTTAAAGAGGACACAGCCTGTTCTACTACATCTGTAACAGCTGCTTCTAAAGAAGGACGGGTTGATAGGGCATTTGCCCACTGCATTTGGTCGGCCATGAATTTTCGGCTAGTTTTTTGTTAGTGTAGGAGTATTTTAATTTTTCCCCTACTACATACACTAAATGTATTGACTAAATGTATTGTATGATTATACTTTCATAGTACGGATACTACAAATAATGCTTAATAGATCCCTAACTGTTGTCTTGGGCATAGATCAATAAGCTAAAATACTTAACGTAACTGCTAGGTAGTTAGAATGGTTAACTATAAAACAAAAAGATGCCATTCTGGAAATTTTTCTATACTGGTACGACAATTACACAAAGAGATTAAACTATGAGCGACACCCAAGAAAAAATCCAAGAAACAATCGAAGCAGAAGTAGCACAAGCTCGTGCTGTGTGTGACACTTCAGGTAGCAACTCTGCTGAGTGTGCCGCAGCTTGGGATGCAGTAGAAGAATTACAAGCTGAAGCTTCCCACCAGCGTAGCAAGAAGCCCAAAAATTCCTTAGAACAATACTGTGACGATAACCCAGAAGCTGCTGAATGCCGGGTTTATGAAGACTAAAAACTGAGTCGGTAAATTTGTTTTTGCCGCTTAAGCAAGCAACGAGAATCTACTTACTCCTATCTTGCACTTCGGCGCTAACCCGATATTAAATTTAACTCCATTCCTGGGAAATTTTCTAGGTTTGGGTAAATCTAGCAGGTTTCTATTGAGGAGCGATGATCCTAAATACGAACTCTCAGCAATTTAAAAATTGGGTTTTGTTTGGACTGACTAGTTCATGACTTCGGGGCGAGTTCCTTAACTCTCCCGATGACGCTGTATGATCATGCCAGATACTTAAGTTTAACTTCTGTCAGTTGCTTGTTTTTTTTAATTATAAATTAAGCAATTGCCTCAATAATTGATTTAAATTTATTATAGATTATCTAAAATAAAATTATGAATGACGTTTGGTTTCGTCAGTTTGTCTGGATTGACTATCGACTGGCATTGTTATTTTTAGTATTTATTCCTCTAATTCTGTTAATTTGGGCGTTTGTACAAAAAGCCGAAGGAATGCAACGCCTGTTAACCATTTACTGGCGAGTATCGAGTTTATTAGCCATCACGATTTACTTAATGATTGCTCAGTACCCAGTGAGCTTTATCTCCGCCTGGATGGCGCGAATTTTGATTCCCATTTCTCTCTGGTTTTGGGTGGATCTCAATGATGAAGTTGATTATCACGCAAATACCCCTCTCAAGTTGATTTTTACATCTTGGCGCTGGGGTGTGAGTATTTATTCTATCTTAGGCGCGATCGCTCTGATCCCTTTTGTGGGCTGTGCTGTGTCAGCAACCGCAATCAAAAGTTCCTATTGTCAAGTTTGGTTAGAAGCACCGTTACTCTTCAAACAATATTTCCATGCTAATAGCACACCAGCTTTTCTAGGCTTTCTGGGCATTTTGGGTTTAGTATTTTATGTAGTTTACTTAACTTACTTTGTCGTCGTTAAGCTCAGTAAACAG
>PWQB01000168.1 GCA_003556955.1 Nostocaceae cyanobacterium CSSed10_463m | reverse complement strand
ATAGATTTTAAATAGTTGTACTATTTCCGCCGACCTGTACTAGTTAGCAAGGAAACATCATTCTCATTGAAAAATTCACAACTTGAACAACCTATGCTGCCATTTTGAATTACCAGTATAGGAAGTTATGATTTTTAGAAGGATGCATCTCTTGTAATTAAGATAAAATTGCTTTGCTAGTCAACCGCAACCGAGCCGAGTGAACGATAACAGCTATGTCTTATGTCTCCCTGCTAAAAAATATACCAGAAATCCTCAGCCAACCAACTGGGATAGCAGCAATAGCCTCCCTTGGCATTCACGGTGCTATTGCGTTGATTGTGCCATTGATGCCTGTAGACAATGAGCAATCGCCAGTATCAGCATCACCAAAATCAGTTGGTATCTTGGAATTAAGCCAAGCTGATCAAAACCGTCTACCAGAGATCCCCAGTACATTCTCATCGGAAGTTACCCTGCAACCAGAACTTCCGCAACAACCACAGCTGCTACCTCCAAATCTGGATACCCAGGGACAGAGAACTGTACTGCCCCCGTTACCACTATCTCCTACTCCCTTTAGGCAGTCTGCATTGCCGCCAGTTGGCACCACACCTAACTATCGTATTTCTGCCAATCGCAATATATCCTTTCCTCAAAGTCAGCCTACACCCATGCCTGCGCCTCCACGTGAAACTGTGCGTAGACCTGCACCTGAGCCGATAGTTCCTAGAGAAGAATTTCGATTTGATCCTTCTGGTTTTAATGCTGCTGAACAAAGATTTACCCCATCTAACCGAACGTTTAATCAAAGCGAAATCACAGTAGCAACCCAACCAGTACCTGTAGAAAGACTGCCAAGAGTAACTGCGTCTGAAAGACCTAGTGACTTACCCAATCCTCCTGGTACTAACACAGCGACAAATACCACTCCCCAAACTACACAGTCTGGTAATGAAAGTCTTGTAGCTCGCCTTCAGCAAAACTCCCCACCTAAAAATGAGGTAGCTCCAGGAAATCAAAGGATTCCCCAATTACAGTCAGGATCTACGCCTAAAGCACCTGAGTTGCCTGTAAAGAAAGCAAATGAGCCACAAGGATTAATTGCTCAGTTAAACTCATACGAAGTCCTGAGACAACAAATTCAACAGGCGTACCCCAATTCTCAAGAAAAACCAGTTATCCGCTCAACTGTGACCACAAATCAGCCTAATGTTCAAGGCACTGTCTTGGGTTTCCTAGTGGTAGATACAGAAGGTAAGGTTTTAGATATTAAATTTCAAGACAAATCAGTTTCTCCTGACTTGAAATCAAAGACAAGAGAATACTTTAGTAACAAATCTCCTCAAGGATCTCAGCAAATCAGCAGTTATCCCTTTAGTCTCAGTTTCCAAAGCAACGATAGAAATACTGCAACTTCTCCAGTCCCAACACCCGCAGCTAGTCTGAAACCATTACCCGAATTACGAATCTCAAATGAGGAATCAGTACCCACAGGGGTGATTATTCCCCAACCATCGGCTAGAAACGAGAATAATGACAATTCACTATCTTCCACTCTAGAATCTGGTCAACAACTCATACAACAGTTGCGCCAAGTCCGAGAGGAAAGACAAGAGTCTAGTCCAGAATAGGGGCAGGGCTGGTACCGAAAATTCCCAATCCAAAATCTAAAATCCAAAATCTAAAATTTTTCGGTCAAGTTTCTCCGCCCACTACCACACCCCGAATCCGGAGACTGGGGCCACCACAACCCACAGGTAAGCCATTCTGCCCACCTTTACCACAACCACCGGACTCATCCCAATAAAAGTCATCACCAATGGCTTCGATGTCCGCCAGGGTTTGGAAAACATTACCCGAAAGTGTGACATCTCTTACAGGTTCGGCTATTTCGCCGTTCCTAATCATCCACGCTTCCCCAGCACTAAAGGTGAACATTTCCCCATTAGTCATGCCACCTAGCCAGTTACGGGCATATACTCCTGATTTGATCCCATAGAATAGGTCTGCAACTGGTGTTTTACCTCGTTCAATCCAGGTGTTTGTCATCCGCACAATAGGGTTGAAGTGATAATTTAGACAACGAGCATTGCCAGTAGGCGTTTCATTTAATTTGCCGGCGGTTTCACGAGAATGTAAACGTCCTACTAAAATGCCATCTTGCATTAGTTGCGTAGTACTACTGGGTGTCCCTTCATCATCGTAAAAATAGCTACCACGATGACCTTCTGGGGCAGCACCATCAAAAATTTGTAGTTCTTCTGGGCCAAAGCGCCGGCCAATGGTCATCACGTCCAATAGGTCTGGGTTTTCGTAAGCCATATCAGCTTCGGAAAGGTGTCCAAAGGCTTCGTGAACAAATAGACCTGTGAGGATGGGATCTATGACGACAGTGTAGGTATTGCCTTTGACTGGTGATAGAGTTAAGGCGGTAATAGCTCTTTGGGCTGCACTTTT
Organism: Nostocaceae cyanobacterium CSSed10_463m; assembly: GCA_003556955.1. The sequence continues at coordinate 351 of PWQB01000168.1, read as the reverse complement.
AACTTGTTCATCTAAAACCGTTAAATCTTCGTAGGCTTTGCGCGAACCAGTGGTTTCTCTGCCGGTTTGCACAGTGTCACCGTTTCTGGCTGTGGCGGCAAAACGCATTTCCATATCTACCCAGGATTGTTCGATGAAGGTTCCTTCTGAGGTAGCAATAATTACTGTTTGGGCGCTGTCACCGTAGCGGACTGAGGTGGTGGTGATGCGGGGATCAAGACTTTTTAATAAGTCAGTATAGCGATCGCACAGTTCTTTTTTCTGCCTCACTGGAATTTTGCGGGGATCAGTGCCTGTGAGGGTTAGTTGACATATTGCTTGAACTGGGTCAATGGGGGCTAGAATAGTTTT
>PWQB01000557.1 GCA_003556955.1 Nostocaceae cyanobacterium CSSed10_463m | reverse complement strand
TCCTACTTCCACTGATACCATAACTGCTGCATAACTTTCTGTCGCGGTAAGTTGCTGTGCTAGGGCTAACATTGCCGTGGTTTTCCCTGTTTGTCGCGGTGCATGAAGGACAAAATAACTACGCTGTCGAATTAGCTCCTCCAAATCTGGTAATCGTATTGTTGGAGAGAGCATATAGTGGATATCGTCTTTACAAGGGCCTGCAATATTAAACCAGCGAGACATAATGATTTTGGCAGTTGGCGAATACTTTAAGTTTAGACGATTTTCGGGTTGGGGATGGCAGGAAGGTATGATTTTCCGTCACCACAACCTGAGTTGATAAACGTTCTTCCATTGGTAGGGCATTTTTACGCCTGTCAAACACAAATAAGCAACCAAAATCCAACCCCAAACGCCCTAAATAGGATTCTAATTGCTCAATACCCTCAGTTTGGGGGTCACGCTTTTTCTCCCGCCATACCTTTAACTCAATACCTAACGTGACATCTTTATAACGCAGACATAAATCCATTCTGTCACTACCAATAGCCAGAAAATTTATTGCTATCTACCCAGATTTAGGTCTTTGTCTGGAAATTTGCTGTATAATGGGTGGATATTGACGATATTCAGAAAATTTCTTGACATTCTGACTAGATTACCTGTAATGCTTTCACTACTGCATTGCTGTCCTTTGTTACCCGCAGTCAAGTTACTCCTCTTTCAAATCCCAGAGATAATGCTGACAATCGACTAGCTCCTTGACCCAGTAGTGATTCATGAGTGAAAGATAGGTTAAGCGGTGCGATCGCTCGGTAGGTTGTTCGTCAGTTGGTTAACTATAAATTTTCGCCACATCTAAGGAGAATTGCCATGCATCCTTTGCTCAAAAAACTAGCTGCAACTTATGTCAATCTAGATCCAGATATAGAATTTCCTCATCTGAAAGCGGTAACATTAGCACAGTGGATCTTAGAAGCAGGACGTAATCCCAGCCCATTAGCACGAGAACATTTTAATTTTGGTGGCTTAAAGTGGCGAGAAGAAATGCGAGGAAATCCAATCAACTCCTCTGCAACTCCGGTCATGTATAAAGCTCATGATGGTGAAGAATTATATTGTAAATTCTCAAGCTTGGAAAACTTCATCAGGGGTTATTGGCGTTTTATTGAACGTTCTCCCTATGGAGGTTGGCGCAATAATAATTCAACTCCTGAAGACTATATCCGTTTTATTGGAGGAATCTATACTCTCACAGTCGGTTATGCTGACACTATACTTGGCATCTTACCTGAAACTGAAGCTTTACTCACACAAGTTCAAGCAAATTCTAGTGTAGTAGATATAGAAATAGATCGCTCGGAAACAGTTACGGCGGCAAACTGGATTCGGATTTGGGACGATCCTGAAGGTCATATTGCAGAAATGAGTGGCTCTCAACTTTTTAAGTTACACCAAACCAACCGCCAAATTAGCAAACTGTTGAATATTCTGAGTAATACTACTGCGGGAACTTATGTTACTGAGTCAACTTCTCGGATTCCGATTCCAGAAGAGGAAAGTTCTGTAATTGATCCAATTAATCCAATGGATGAAGAATCAGAAGAAGAATCACAAGAAAAATCCCTTGATTTAGCTTCTGTAAGGATTGCCCTTGATGTTGGTCATGGCTACTATCGTAATTCAAACGGTTCAGGTTTTGATCCTGGTGCAGTTAACCAAACGGCAGGGATTAGAGAAGTTGATCTAAATTTAATTACTGCCACAGTAGCTAAGGAGAAGCTTGAACAACGAGGAGCTAAAGTTAGTGTATTTTTCTACAATAATCCCAATGAAAGATTGACTTTAGGACAAAAAGGAGCAAAAGCACAAGGTCATGAAATCTTTGTATCTTGTCATCATAACGCATTTGACAATCCCAACACTCAAGGGACAGAAACTTTAATAGACACAGCAAAGGGTACTTCTGAAGACAAGAAATTGGCTATAGCGATTCAAAGAAAACTCCTTGAAACACTGAATTTAATTGATCGTACTCGTCCCAAGGGATTTAAAGAACAGGGTTTAGGAGTATTAAGGGGTGCGGCTCCCTATGCTACTGCTAAATGTTTGATCGAACCCTTTTTCATTACTAAAAGTGGCTTAACAAAGTCTCAAGCTGAAGCCATGTCTAAAAAAGCAGGGGAAGCTTTAGCAGAAGGCATTACCGATTATTGGTTGCAGAATCAATAAATCATTAAAATCTGGACTATTTTGATACTGCTTGGCTAAGTTTGCTTGTTTTTTATTCAAACTGAGCTACTACTTATCCGAGCAGTATAGTGAAAAATCTGTTAACTTTTGATCAGGAGTAAATTCATGGATCTTTACGCATTTCATCGCTCTGGTAAGACATATACTATTCCTGAGCTTAAAGTTGAAATCGAATTAGCCAGCCATATTCAAACTTGCTTAATTTGGTTAGGATTACTTGATCCTCCTGTTGATGGAAATTTTGGACCACTTTCAACCGCCGCACTCCAAAAATTTCAGGAATATCTACAATGTCCACAGGTTGGCGTATTAGATACGGAAACAGCCAAAAAATTAATTGAAACCCCCCCTGAAAAACTCAGGGAGATCATCATTAGTGAAAGTCAACTGCAATTAAGTAATGATTTGGCTAGTCGCATTATTAAGTATATGATTCTGAAAAACTATCATATTTCCCTTAACCCCAAAGAATATAACATTGTCTATGTGGAAGGGATGAATGCCGATGGACAAAAAAATACAAATGCGCCTAACCAGTTTGATGATCGCCGAATAGTT
>PWQB01000344.1 GCA_003556955.1 Nostocaceae cyanobacterium CSSed10_463m | reverse complement strand
TACCCCGCTTTAAAACAGATTTTAATGTGACACTCAATGATGCCCTCAAAGCTTTAGGAATGACAGAAGCTTTTAGCAATCAAGCTGATTTTTCCGGCATGGGTGAAAACCTGAAAATTAGTCAAGTTAAACATAAAACATTTGTGGAGGTAAACGAAGAAGGCACAGAAGCCGCCGCCGTGACATCAGTGGGAATTGTTCCCACATCTTTTAGAGAAAAAACAGAACCCTTCCGGATGATTGTTGACCGTCCTTTTTTCTCTGCTATTCGAGATAATCAAACAGGCAGCATTTTATTTATGGGTTCAATTACGGACCCCCAGTAAAAGAGTGCTGAGTGCTGAGTGCTGAGTTAGGAAAGTATGAATGTTTTTGAGTCAGTTCCTTTCCCCCGGCTCCACGCTTCCTGCTTCCTGCCTCTTCTGCCCTACCCATTAAGGCAAAGTCGGTTCTGAAACATTTAAAGGATTGTTGGGTTCAGTTGTTGGTGATTTTTCTGTAACAATGGGTGCAACTTTTTCTTCCGCTTCATTATTGAACCCTTGAGGACGCAAGGCTGTTAGAGCCGTCTTGATAATCACAGCAGTGGGTACTGCCACAATTACCCCTAAAAGCCCGCCAACTCTTGCCCCGGTCAGGACTGAGATGAGTATCCAAACTGGATTTAACCCAGTGAAATTACCTAAAATTCGGGGTGCAATTAAGTTTTCTAAAATTTGCTGCACGATTACCGCCGCTATTAAAACTTTGACTCCCATTGAGAAATCTTGCAGCGCTACCAAGGAGGTAGTCAGGGCGATACCTACTGAACCGCCAAAGGGAACCAGCGCCATGATGCCAATAGTTAAGCCAAATAATAACCCAAACGGCACTTTCAGCCACAAAAACGTCGGAATTAGGGCTGATGCCATACAGGTAGATAAAATCAGTTGGGTGATGAAAAAGTTTTGGAAACTTAGGCGAACTGTTTTAGAAAAAGGTTCACGAAATCTGGTAGGTAGCCATTCCACTAAACTCTGCCACAGTTCACCGCCATGCTGCAAAAGGTAGAAAGTTAAAACCATTGTCAGCAGGAAATCTAGCAGGCTAGTGAATGTTACTACTGCTAAATTTAACACTTGTCCGGCGATCGCTTGCAATTGATTCTTGACGCGATCGTTAATTTGGACTACAAGAGCATCAAGGTTAATTGGTAAATTTAGAGTCTCTGCCTTTTGATTTAACATCATTAACTGAGAACGGCCAGAGTCGATTAACTCTGGTAATCGCGCCACCAGTTGCTGGGCTTGGGTGAGTGCTAGAGGAAACAAGGTAACACCAAGGGCTAACAACACCGATAAGGCGATCAAAAAGACTAAAATGGCAACTTGTTCTCGCCTAGCACCTTGCTGCTCCATCCAGCTGACGGGATAGTTGAGCAAAAATGCTAGTACTGAAGCTCCCACTAAAATAACTATGAGGGAGTGGAAATAATGGAAAATAGCAGAAATTGCCCAACCATTGAGGACTAAAATGGGGGCGCATAACGCGATCGCCCCAATGCGGGCTATGGGTGTAAATGTCTGCCACCAGTTGAGTAGCTTGCGTGTCTGCATTTTTAGCCGATTGCGGGATAGAACTGAATTAAATCTTTCTCCATAGCTTATTATCTCTAACTACATCATCTAAATTCATCTCTCTAGTTTAGGATTAGACTCACACTAATGGAAAATCTTGAACCAATTGACAATTCCCAGTACACTCAAGACACACCCACCTCTAAAAGACAATTATTCTTGTATTTAATTCCAGTCGTTGGCTTTTTCCCCTCCTTGTGGACTCTCTATCGCCGCCAGGGAAGCCGGGAACAACTAGTTGTTAGTCGTCTGTCTATTACCTTGGCTTTTACTTGGCTTTTAGGGTATTCTTTGTTAGCAACAGGAGCCGCAACTTCAGAATTTTTCACATTAAGGATGTTGATTCTCAATAGCTTTCTGACATCTGGTTACTTTTTGGTCAGTGTCTGGCTAATTATTCGAGTCATTCAGGGAAAATCTCACCGTTTATCAGGGTTGAGTCGCTTTGCTGAACGATTTTTGGGAAAATACTTGTCTTAATTTTTGTAAGTAAGCCTATGATTTAGTAGTATATTTACTGATTTTTTTCTGAAATTGCCGATCATCTCCTTTCAGGTCTGGTCAAACTAACTTATTGTTGTCATACTTCAATTAATTATCTCCGGATTTGCCACAAAGAATAAGAAATCCTGCTATAAGTGTTGTGGTTGGTACGACAGTAAAAAGTCAGTAAAGTTAATTAAAAGTTAACTTGTATGAGTTAATTTGGTTGCATATTAATTAGTCAGAAAAATTACCGAGTTTGATCAGTAAGTGTGAGGAAGTCTGTGACCAGTCAAAGAACTTCGGCAAAAGAAAACCAGTTAGCGAAAGCCCTAAAAGCGAAAAACAGAAATTCTCAAACCCCTAAGTCTGGACGTTGGCTGTTGTTCTGGCTGGGGATGAGTGGGATTGCAATGGTATCAGCAACAGCAGGGGCGCTGTTAGCGGTTTCCTTGACTAGCTCCCCATTGCAGCAAGCACAATTAAGTCCCTATGAAGAAGCGGTTTTTGATAGCGATCGCATTTCTGGTAGTGGGTTAAGATTCTCAGAATTAACTCGCCCCGTGAATCTCTTAGTCATGGGGATGAGCGTATTACCATCTGATTTGGTCGAGCCTCCCCCGGAATTTCAGAATCTGGGCTATGAACCCCAGGTAAACTCTTTTGAAGGGTTGGCTGATGTGATGATTTTAATCAAGTTCGAT
>PWQB01000147.1 GCA_003556955.1 Nostocaceae cyanobacterium CSSed10_463m | reverse complement strand
GCCACCAGCAAATTCCACAAGCTAGTTGGTTTAAAAAATACACGTCCGTTAAAGAAAACTAACACTAAGCCAATAGCTAACAAGAAATATCCTAAATTACCAGTTTCCCTGCGGAAGAACAATAGTGAAAAGATTCCTGAGATGATTGCTAAACCTGAGAGAGTGGCGGGAAATCGTTGGTAAAAGGAATAGTAACTGCTGACAAAGATGATATTTTGAGCAAAAAAGTAGATGCCTACAGCAAGTAGACTTAAACCTATAAGTTTGATTAAAAGTCTGCTCATATTTTTTTAGTGGAGGATGCAAATTATACGGTTTATTATATGGTAATTGTTCTCAAAATATGGGACTTTATGAAAATTTTATTTTACTTAATCTAAAGGAATTTCAGTAAATATACGGTTTTAGAATTGTCATTATCTGTTGCGGTTTAGCTACTCAGGATTGATAACTAAAGAAAGCGCTAGTTGATAAAGTTGGCGACGGGGTAAAGAAGTCATTTTTGCTAATTGTCGGCTGGCTTGCGATCGCGATATGCCCTGACTGATAATCTGAAGTAATTCGGCTTTTAGTTGTTCCTCTGTGAGTTGGGGTTGACTGGCGGTAATTCCAGCTACAACTAAGGTATATTCGCCTTGGGGTTCCCGTTGGCTATAATGTGCGATCGCTTCGGCAATGGTTCCGCGCCAAAATTCTTCGTATAATTTAGTTAACTCTCGTGCCAGCACTATTTGGCGATCGCCTCCCCAAACTGTGGCAAAGTCTTGTAAACTTTCTCGTAAACGGTGCGGTGATTCGTAGAAGATTAAAGTGCGAGATTCTGCCTGAATCAATTCTAAATATTCACGCCGTTTCTGCGCCTTAGCTGGCAGAAAGCCCTCAAAAACAAACCTATCTGTAGGTAAACCGGCTGCACTTAAAGCCGTAATTGCGGCACTTGCGCCGGGAATAGGTACAACAGTTACACCCGCCTCAACACAAGCTTTTACCAATTCATAACCAGGATCAGAAATTCCCGGCATTCCCGCATCACTGACTAGTGCGATCGCCTGTTCATTTGCCATATACTCTAATAATTCCGGGATGCGACTATGGCTATTATGTTCGTGGTAACTTATCTGGGGTGTTTTAATTTGAAAATGCTGTAGTAATTTCCCTGTTTGGCGCGTGTCTTCGGCTGCAATCAAATTTACCGTTTGCAAAATTCGCACCGCCCGAAAGGTCATATCTTCCAGGTTGCCAATTGGTGTCCCGACGATGTAAAGTGTTCCTGGTTTGGGGTCAGTTTGCATGAATGAGACAATAAGTATTTATATAAAATCAATTATCCATCTTGTGGGGAGGGCAAAGATGCCCGCCCTGAATATTTTAAGAGTGAGGATTCCCATTCTATAAAAAAATTATGAATAATCTTAAATCCCAGCGTGGGTTATTTGTCGGTTTAGTCACCTTGGATTTAATTTACCTCGCTGATTCTGCCCCTCAAAATAATCAGAAAATTGCTGCTACTGACTATACTTTAGCAGCCGGTGGTCCCGCTACCAATGCGGCTGTTACCTTTAGTTATTTAGGTAATCAAACTCAAGTTTTAGGTGTGCTGGGTTCTCATCCGATGACGCAACTAATTCGGGGAGATTTGGCAAATTATCAAGTGGCGATCGCTGATCTGCAATCTAATATAATTACACCACCACCTGTATCTTCCATCATTATCACCCAAGCCACCGGTGAACGCGCTGTAATTAGCATAAATGCTGCTAAAAGTCAAGCAAGTAAAACATCTATCCCGCCGGATATTCTCCAAGATATCGATATTATCCTAATTGATGGGCATCAGATGGCGGTTAGCCTCAGCATAGCGGAAAAGGCTAAAGCTGCAAATATCCCCATAGTTATTGACGGTGGGAGTTGGAAACCAGGATTTGAGCAAATTTTGCCTTTTGTTGATTATGCCTTATGTTCGGCAAACTTTTATCCCCCTAACTGCCAAACTGAAGCTGAAGTATTTACTTACTTAAGTACATTTAATATTCCCCACATCGCTATTACCCACGGCGAAAACCCGATTAAATATATATCTTCCCCTATATCTTCCACTCAAATCGGTGCTGTGGATGTACCGCAAATTCAGCCGGTTGATACTCTGGGGGCTGGGGATATTTTTCATGGTGCTTTCTGTCATTATATTTTACAGGCAAGTTTTACTGATGCTTTAGCACAGGCTGCTAAAATTGCGGCTAACTCCTGTGAATTTTTTGGGACGCGTCGCTGGATGGAAGCTGCTATGAATTAAATAACATCCAAGCCTGGTTTTTGACTTCACTCAAACTCTCCCCTCTCCTTACCAAGGAGAGGGGTTGGGGGTGAGGTTAGTGTATTTGATTAAATCCCCATTCCTCAGTAATTAAGGCAAAATTAATGAAAGACTTGCAAGAAATTTTAGCGATCGCACGTGAAATCAGTTGGGGTGCATCAGATATACTGAGGTCTTATTACCACGGCACGGCAAAAGACCCGAATTTAGATATACAGTATAAACAGAATGAGCCTGTCACTGTTGCAGATGTAGCCGTTAGTCAATATATTCTGGAGAACCTACAAGCAGCTTTGGGTAATCAAGATTTTGCCTATATCTGTGAAGAAACCTATCAATCACAACTTAGTCCAGAATCCCCAGAATGGGTATGGATTATTGATCCTTTAGATGGTACGCGAGACTTTATTGAAAAAACTGGCGAGTATGCCATTCACATCGCTTTAGTTAAAGACAAGCGTCCAATTTTAGCAGTAGTTGCCATCCCGG
>PWQB01000073.1 GCA_003556955.1 Nostocaceae cyanobacterium CSSed10_463m | reverse complement strand
GGATTCAAGCGTTTTAACAGTTATCAGTTATCAGTTATCAGTTATCAGTTATCAGTTATCAGTTATCAGTTATCAGTCAGGAGACATAATTGGGTTTAAGTCTTCCACTAAGTAGGTGTTAACTGATGACTGTTCACAGATTTAAATCCACCTACTAATAATAGTTATCCTCTCAAACTCTTAACCTTTGCGTCTTTGCGCCTTTGCGCGATACAAATTCATTCTAAAGAATTGGGTTCAATAAACTGTCGATTGGCTCTCACGAAACAATTTCCCTGAGTTTTTCCTTGATTATTGACTATCTTCACCCGCAGCCAAGGATTACCCTGTGAATCTCGCATAATAGGTTCTTGAGAGTTATTTGCACCTGCATCAGCTTGAAGTAGCTCATTTGGTTTAAATTGCTGAATAACTTGTTGATTTACTCCGGGGGCGCTACGGCAGTTTAGTTTACCACTACGAATATTTGTGAACCATGATAATAATACAGCTTGACTACCATCAGTAAATGTGGTAATGGCTGAATTGTAGTCACCTTGACGATTAGGGGTGGGTGTTTGGCGTAGTTGGGCTAGGGAAGGTATAGAAATGATACCAATTAAACTAGCGATCGCGATCGCTGACACAGAACGAACCATGATTTAAACTCCCAACGTCTGAGATGTATGACTACAAATCAGGGAGCGTCAATTTCCGCAACCCAAACATTCTGTCAAACCCCATCTGTGAATCGTCGGGATTTCCCTTTTGACTTTTGACTTTTGACTTTTGACTTTTGACTTTTGACTTCCGCCTTGCGGCGTTAGCCTTTTAAAGCTTTTCTAAAATTGCGGCGATATGATTTATTTGCAATAAATAAAGCAGGCCATAGCAATGATAAACCCAGGCGATTAGATAAAGTTTGACTAAAATTAGTACGGTCAAACCCACTCCATAACTTCCAAACACCACCTACATACACCACAATTAAGCCAAAAATAATTAAATTCATTATTCTCATCGACTCCCTTGGTAACTGACAAAATTTAAGTTAAGCATTACCATTTTTACAATACCATTGAGTTTATGCAGTACCGACACTGTTAAAAGTGCAACACATATAATTATATCGATACTTGCAAGCAATTTTATATCTTGATTGTCTCTGAACATACAGGCTAAAGTAATGAGTAGATTTGCTTATTTCTTGCCAGATGCTTCTTAAGTAAGTTACTCAAATACCAATATCCATAGGACACTAAAGAAAGAATACACAACACACTCTCACGGGTATGTCAGCAGCATAAGCTGTAAATAGCTAAGGAGAATTTATGCGTGCAGTACTGATGGCAGGGGGTTCAGGAACGCGGCTTCGCCCGTTAACTTGTGATCTGCCTAAACCGATGGTTCCTATCCTCAATCGGCCTATTGCCGAACATATCATAAATTTGCTCAAGCGGCATCGAATCACAGAAGTTATTGCAACATTACATTATTTACCAGATGTCCTGCGAGACTATTTTCAAGATGGCAGCGATTTTGGCGTGCAGATGACCTATGCTGTGGAGGAAGACCAGCCTTTAGGTACAGCAGGCTGTGTGAAGAATATTGCCGAACTTTTAGATGACACATTTTTAGTAATTAGCGGTGATAGTATCACAGATTTTGACTTGACGGCGGCGATCGCCTTTCATAAACAAAAACAAGCCAAAGCCACTTTAGTTTTAACCAGAGTTCCTAACCCGGTGGAATTTGGGGTAGTCATTACCGATGAACAAGGACATATTAACCGCTTTTTAGAAAAACCTTCTAGCAGTGAAATTTTTTCTGATACTGTCAACACAGGTATTTATATTCTCGAACCAGAAGTATTAGATTATCTGCCATCCAACACTGAAAGCGACTTCTCCAAAGACTTATTTCCCTTGATGTTGGACAAAGGCGAAGCCCTATATGGTTACATTGCCCAAGGTTACTGGTGTGATGTCGGTCACTTAGATGCCTATCGTGAAGCTCAGTATGATGCCTTAGATCGGAAAGTGAAACTTGAGTTTGCATATAAAGAAGTTTCGCCGAATTTGTGGATAGGACAAAATACTTTTATCGCCCCTACAGCGATAATTGAAACTCCAGCAGTGATTGGTGATAATTGCCGCATTGGCGCGAGAGTCCAAATTGAAGGGGGAACCATTATTGGGGATAATGTCACCATTGGTGCTGATGCTAATCTCAAGCGACCAATTTTGTGGAATGGGTCAATTATTGGCGATGAAGCACATCTGAGCGCCTGTGTAATTTCTCGTGGGACGCGTGTAGATCGTCGCGCCCATGTGTTAGAAGCGGCTGTGGTGGGTTCCTTATCTACTATCGGCGAAGAAGCCCAAATTAGCCCAAATGTGCGGGTTTGGCCGAGTAAAAAGATTGAATCAGGGGCAATCTTAAACATTAACTTGATTTGGGGTAACACTGCTCAAAGAAACTTATTTGGACAACGTGGTGTCCAAGGTTTAGCCAATATTGACATCTCTCCAGAATTTGCGGTGAAATTGGGTGCTGCTTACGGTTCTACCTTGAAACCCGGTTGTAAAGTCACAGTTTCCCGTGACCAACGTAATGTTTCGCGCATGGTGACTCGCTCATTAATTGCTGGTTTGATGTCTGTAGGGATTGATATTCAAAACCTCGATGCTACCGCTATTCCCATAGCGCGGACGGTTATCCCGACAATGTTTGTGGCTGGTGGGATTCATGTGCGGGTACACCCGGATCGCCCTGATTATATCCTAATTGAATTTATGGATGCTAAGGGGATTAATATCACCAAAGCT
>PWQB01000450.1 GCA_003556955.1 Nostocaceae cyanobacterium CSSed10_463m | reverse complement strand
TTTCATTTTGGGTTTACTCACAGATTGGGCTGTGTAAACTAATAAATGTCTGCCCTTTTCTTTGTGTTTATATTTGGGTAATTTTGGTCTGCCTAAAAACTTGGTTTTATCGGCTGTGTATGCTTTAATTGCGGCAAAAAAGCTTAACCAGTTACGATGTAATCCTAATAATACTTGTTGGGCGACTTTGGCTGGTAAGGCTTGATATGGTTCGGTAGATTTTAATTGTTTAGCTAAACAATTGTAGTCTAGATATTTTTGAGTCAGAATAAAACTTTGGCGGATGTGGCAGTTAGCATAATTATAGAGGTTTTTAGCAGCAAAACATAACTGATCAATCTCTTGATAGTGGGGATGATTTCGTTGAATTATATGCCGTTCGACTAACTGCATAGACTAGCTGCCAAAAATTCAAGAAATGATTATATATACTAACATTTGTCGGTACTTGACTTAATGAATTTATGTTAATTATCTGGCTTGAGATTTGCTCTATCCCCATTTATTAGCTGGTTTCACTGTCATCAATGATAATAGATGGTAATATTTGTCTATATATTCGGCAAGGAAATTACACATACGATTTTGTACGAGGTGAGTATCGGAAGGGTGAGTATCGGAAGCAAACAACCGATGTCGGAAAATATCCTGCCAACCTCTTTGGTTTATATGATATGTCTGGTAATGTATGGGAATGGTGCATGGATGAGTGGCACGAAAATTATAATAATGCACCAACAGACGGTAGTGCTTGGTTAAGTGATAATGATAATCCACGGCGTTGCGTGCGGGGCGGTTCCTGGGGATACAATAATATTTACTGCTTGTCTGCGTCCCGTATGACCTACTACTGGGTGGTGAACGACCATTTTGTCAACGATATTGGTTTTCGTGTTGCCTGTGATGTTGGGAGGATTCTTAAGTAGTCCTTTACACTTTTGCCCTTAAATTTCCACCAAAGAGCGAACGCTTAAAATTTCGTGGTTTTTCAGTGGTTTAATATCAGTTATGGGAACGATGACAACAGCTATTGATTCACCAATAGCACTGAATACTTCTAAAACACAACCTTCTGAACCATTGCTAGGATGAGGAACAAAATCAATTAAAGTTGCCACATCACCTTGTTTTAACTGATATTCGTTTAAGTCACGATTTAAAGCCACACGCTGGTATAGTTCAAATTTCATCGAAAAGTCTCCCTGTTAGGTTTGAGTGTGATAAATTGAAACTTTCTGTCAGCATTCCTTTGTAGCCAAACTGTAATCACTGCTAAGTTTCGCTGATTTAAGCCGATTAATTCACCAGTGACGCGATAGAACACTCCATATTCATTATCTCTATCTTTTGTTGCTAATGTTGAATCTGCCAGTTGTCGAATTGCTGCTTTTAAGAGTTTTGGGTTTTCTTGTGTAAATCCAGCTTGGGCAAGAAACTTTGATTTATCATCTTGTTCTCGTGGTACTAATAAGTAGCCGGTGATTTTTTCGTCCGCAATAATAGCATCATCCGGAATTTTCATATAACTGTCGCTACAACTTGCCTCGGTTTTTTACTTTGGCAATCATGGTGATTAGGTCAAATATACATGAAACGAGTAATTATCCCAACTTTCGCAGTAGTGGGGTAGCTAATAACACTCACAATTTGTGTATAATGCTTTTAGGTATCAAAATATCACCACCCTCACATAATCCCCACAATCCTCACCCCCAGACATGATGAACATGATCTACTGTCTGAACCCAGACTGTCTGCACCCCAACCCCGATAATTTTAAATACTGTCAGAAATGCGGTAGTAAGTTAGTGCTGACAGAAAGGTACATACCCCGCTCAATTTTAGGTCAAGGTGGTTTTGGTCGCACATTTCTCGCTACAGATCAATATAAACCGTCCCAGCCCTATTGTGTAATTAAACAGTTTTTACCCCAAGCGCAAGGGACAGATAGCATTGAAAAAGCATCTCAGTTATTTGCACAGGAAGCACAACGATTAGAAGAGTTAGGTAAACATCCGCAAATTCCTGAATTGATGGCTTATTTTATTGTAGATGGTCGCCAATATTTAGTGCAAGAATTTGTGCAAGGAAACACCCTACAAGCCGAGTTAGATAAAAATGGTGTGTTTTCTGAAAAACAGATTAGAGAATTATTAATACAAATATTAGAAATCCTAGAATTTGTCCATAGTAAACAAGTAATTCACAGAGATATTAAACCAGAGAATATCATCCAGCGCAGCAGTGACAACAAGTTATTTTTAGTAGACTTTGGCGCTGCTAAGGTAGTAAAGCCACAACAACGCACAGCTACAGGAACAATTATCGGGTCGGCGGAATATTGCGCTCCTGAACAGTCTATGGGGAAACCCTTTTTTATCAGTGATTTATATAGTTTAGGGGTAACTTGTCTACATTTATTAACAGGAATTAGCCCTTTTGATTTATATAGTCCCCTAGAAGGGGAATGGGTATGGCGAGACTACTTGAATGGGAATGTGGTTAGTGATGAATTGGGTAAAATTCTGGAAAAGTTAGCCCATCCCATCGCCAAGTATCGTTTTCAGTCTGTTGCAGAAGTGAGACAACAAGCAAAAAGAAAATCATCTAAACCTACGTCTCCCCCAAGTATTCAAACTCAACCTCCTTCTCCCCCAAGTATTCAAACTCAACCTCCTTCTCTCCCAAGTATTCAAACTCAGTCTTTTGAATTTGAAACCGCTACCATAACGTTAACTAAAGGTTTTTTAGGGATAGGGAAAAGCTATGTTATTAACCGCAGTCGGGGACGCACCGAGTTTTTTACAGA
>PWQB01000027.1 GCA_003556955.1 Nostocaceae cyanobacterium CSSed10_463m | reverse complement strand
ATTCAAATCATTTTGTTTTGATATTGACATGAGGTGATATTTACCAAGGGAGTAAACTTTGTCTCGCGAGTTTTTTACCCAAGGTGGTATAGGTGAACGTTGATATTCTTGTGGAGGATAGAGAGTATAGAAAGGAATAGCTGCAACAAAATTATAGATAGCAAAACAGCCACTGTTTATATCACTACTCATGACAAAACCACTATAAGAACTTGCTTTTGAAAAGTTAATTGCTTCCTTAATTCCATAATTCCATAAACGTGCGGCTTCAGGTGGGTAATTGAGAAAATATTGATAAGAGAAAAATGTTAAATATCCTGCTAAAATAAATCCAGTAACTAAATTAATAGTTTGGCGTTTTGCTCTCCATAAATCCATTAAGTAGGTAATCCCAATTGCAGAGATAATTACAAATACAGGAACTCCTACTATTGAGCGTTGAGGACTAGCTGAACCAGCAAAAATAGCTGGAATTGGGTACAAAAATAGCCACAAAAACAAAATTATTTTCACTTTTAGTTCTTCTCGCCACAACTTTAGCAGCCCTAGAGAAATTGTAATGAACTCAAAAAAGTAGAGTTCACCCATTTTCGTGGGATTTTCGGTAATTTCAGAACCGCCTGTGAGAAACAAGAAATTTGGACTAAAATGTGAAAAATAATTTTGTAAAATGATGATTATATTACTTTCTAAACCAGTACCTCTCGCTCTGGCCATACCTGCTGGAGATAGCCAAAATCTCAACAAAGGTACAAATATACACAAAAATAATATGGATGAAAGAATTGTAGCTTGTTTATTGTTCCACAGATGTCTCCAGAAAATTGTGACAAGGCACAACAAAAATAACGAAACAAAAACTCTGGCAGAGCTATAAGTATATAGACTTAAGCCAAATAATAAGCTGCTTAAGGGTAGATATTTAGGCTGCTTAAAACTTTTTACAAAAAATAGAATTCCTAAACAAAATAATAAAGGTAAGATATTAAGCCTAAAAGCAACTCGATTAAAATGTATGTGCCACGGACTAACTGATAAAAGTAAAGCAGCAATTAATGCAGTTCTTTTTTGAAAAATTTCTTGCACCAGCAAATACACTACTAAAACAGTAAAAACCCCTATGAAAGCCGCAGGAAGTCTCGTAGAAAAATCACTGAGACCAAGAAATTTAATAAATGGTACTGTTAAATAAATATATAGAGGTTCTCTAGCATCATTTCCAAAAATATTAAAAAATGGAGGCAGGAATTTACCATATCGATCTCTTAGTGTTTCTGCAATTGAATAAGACTCATAACCATTTGCAGCTTCATCACAATTGAAACCACTAGGTATTGAATCTAGTAAAAATATTCTCATGAAAGCAGCAAGAGCTAGAATTGGCAATAAATATAATAGAGTTTTATTTCTAAATCTATTCATAAGTTTGTACTCGAATGTTTCACATACAGAGACGAAGAGTATATAAGCGCACAGCACTGGCTAAGGTAACAAAAAACAAATAGGTAGTTCTATATACGTAGTGGCTGTTTGGAGATTATAGTCACAAGCTTGATTGGCAGCTATAAGATTTTACTCTGAATTGTAAGCAAATAGACTGAGAAAAGCTTGATAGATTATAAAATCTTCATAAGTATATACTTTTATACAAATTTATTTTAAGGTGTGAAATCAATACATGATTGTAAGTAATCATTTAGCTGATATGTCAAACCTATAAATCTAGGGTAGGTTGCTTTTTTTGGTGACAGCTATTTTTTTCACTGTTCGTAGTCACAGGTAACATATATCATGGGCGCTGAATGTTCCGCTTTGTGGAATCAGCTATCCATTGCATACCGTTACCCCAAATACCCGTGGCGCAAGTTGTCTTAGAAAATATCTATAAAAGTTTTCCCCAACGCAAGGGGGAAAGTGTGGCTTCTCCAACCTCTCCTAGCGATCGCCAAAAAAATAATCCAACTCCAGAAGCAGACATTATTACTGTCTTACGGCGCATTAACCTGACTATCGCCGATGGTGAATTTATGGTGCTTGTCGGTCCTTCGGGTTGTGGTAAAAGCACTCTACTGCGGCTAATTGCGGGGTTAGAGACGATGACAGGAGGAAATATTAGTGTAGGCGATCGCCTAATCAATGATCTACCTCCCAAAGAACGAGACATTGCAATGGTGTTTCAAAATTACGCCCTCTATCCTCACATGACGGTGTATGACAATATCGCCTTTGGACTCCGGAGACGGGAATTAGATCATCGGGAAACTCAGGACTCTTCACTTCCTGATTGGGCGAAAAATCTCCTGGTGGGTGTTACCAGAAAGTTACCTAAAGGACTGCGTTACATTTCAGACAAAGAAAGGCAAGTAGACCAGCAAGTAAGAAATGTGGCGCAATTATTGCAAATGGAAACCTTGCTGAATCGCTTACCCAAACAGCTATCTGGGGGACAAAGACAACGGGTAGCATTAGGAAGAGCGATCGCCCGTGATCCGCAAGTCTTTTTAATGGATGAACCCCTTTCTAACTTGGATGCAAAACTCCGCGCCGAAACTCGCGCCCAAATTGTCAAATTGCAGCGTCAATTAGGAACCACGACGATTTATGTTACCCACGATCAAACCGAAGCGATGACAATGGGCGATCGCATAGCCATTATGAATCAAGGTCAGATTCAGCAAGTAGCCAGTCCATTAGAACTTTACAACCGCCCTGCTAACCGCTTTGTCGCCGAATTTATTGGTTCACCACCGATGAATTTTATTCCTGTAACATTTCATGCCCCGTTGTTAATTACCCATCATAATTTCCGTCTCACCCT
>PWQB01000192.1 GCA_003556955.1 Nostocaceae cyanobacterium CSSed10_463m | reverse complement strand
TAAGTGGTTTGGTGTCTTCTACAGAACAAATACAGCAAGACGTAAAGGTAGCAGCTACTTTAGACTCTCTTAAAATAGCTGTCAGCAAACCTCCTGTTCAACAACCTGTTGTCAATAAACCTGTTACACAACCTCCAGTTAGCAGACCCAAAATTGAGCTTCCCATCCTCACCCCGAAGCAACAAGCGCTGAATATCAAACCCATACCTGATGCTATTGATATTGTGGAACCCAATTCCCAACCAATTATTAGTCCAGCAATTCCCGACTCATCCCAAGACAAGTTACTCAAACAGCTGCGGAAGTATGGAGAAGAAAGGAATTTGGATTTACCTTAACGAAGCGTACGCAGCGCAGCGAGTATTTTAGATTGCAGTCTAATCCAAAATCTAAAATCTAAAATCTAAAATCTAAAATTGATTGACTAATGACCATTAAGAAAACTGTTCCCAGGATTGCGTAACCAATTGACTTAGCCAACGCCGTTGTTGCTCATTTAACATGGGATCGTCAGCTAGTAGTTGAGCAGTTAATTCTTCTAAGGATTGTCCCTGAGAACGCACAAGTTTGATCACTCCGGCGATGGCTGAGGCGACTAATTCTGCATCAATTAACTGTTGTCGCAGGGCAAAAATTTCCTGGGGACTGTCTGGGATGGGATAATTCATGGCGTAGGGTTAACGAAATTAAAAATGAACCATCAACTTTGACAAACTCTTAAAAATTCTTTACTCAATCTTTATTGAATCAGTAGGGCGGAGTCTAGCTTAGTTTCTGCCTTTATAAAATCTGTCTGAGTGAATATATTTATCGGAGAGTCAGCAAAAAATCATGAAAGAAATACTTTATCTAGAAGTTCCTACACCGGAAACGGCCACTGTCCTGACTTGGTTGCAAAAAAATTTTGACCCAGGTGTTGGGGAAAAATTACTGCGCCCCGATGGTTTTCTCCTGAAAATACCCAGGGAAACTAAAAATGCTGACGCGACTATTAATGAAAAATTACCTCCAGAAATTTCTGTATTTGTCTGGTCAGTGCAGCGCACTACTTATCTGAAAGTATTTCGTTGGGCAGATCAACCGATTTCTGGAGAAGCCGCAATTGTACAAGGTCTGAGTCAGGAAATTAGAAAGCAATTTCCCCATAAATACCCAGAACCTCCGGTGATTGATCCCCAAAAATCGATTTTTGACGAACTAGAAGCTGTTTACCCCCTGACAGTCAAATATTTTCGGCAAATGCCGAATGGGGAATATGACCTCAATCGTGCCTATTGGTGGGAGCAAAGATGGCGCGAAGGAGTACGTCATCCTCAGCAACCTCGTCAAGTAGTTTTTTCCCCAGGTGAAGCTCAGAAAAACCGTAGTATCACATCTTCCTCATCGCCTACTTATGATTTGATCTACATCGGCGGTGCGTTAGGGGTAATTCATGCGGCTGTTATGGCTAGATTGGGCTATAAAGTGCTGCTAGTGGAACGTTTGCCTTTTGGGCGGATGAATCGAGAATGGAATATTTCTCGTGATGAGCTGCAAAGTTTAATTAATCTCGGTTTGGTCACAGCTGCTGAGTTAGAAACTGTGATTGTTCGGGAATACAAGGACGGATTCAATAAGTTTTTTGATGGCAATAATCCGGTTAAATTGCGATCGCCTATTCTACACACGCCCACAGTATTAAATGTTGCCTTGGACTCGGAGAAATGGTTGCGGATGTGCGGTGAAAAACTCCGAGCCGCCGGCGGTGAAATCTGGGATGAAACCGAATTTCTGCGTGCCGATATTGATGAATCACAAGTTACGATTAAAGTCAAGCATTTACCCAGTAAAAATGAGCAGTGTGTGACTGGGCGGCTGTTAATTGATGCGATGGGAACAGCTTCCCCTGTGGCTTGGCAATTAAATGGTGGTCGTGCTTTTGATAGTGTCTGCCCCACTGTGGGCGCAGTGATTGAGGGCGGATTTGAGCCAGGGGTGTGGGATTCCCAGTATGGAGATGTGCTTTACAGTCACGGAGATATTTCTAGGGGAAGGCAGTTGATTTGGGAATTATTTCCCGGATTTGGTGAAGAACTAACAATTTATTTATTTCATTACCACGAAGTCAATGGATCAAATCCCGGTTCTTTGCTGGAAATGTACGAGGACTTTTTCGCTATTTTGCCAGAGTATCGACGCTGTGATTTAGATAAACTGGTGTGGAAAAAGCCGACATTTGGCTATATACCAGGACATTTTAGTGTAGGCAGTAGCGATCGCACCGTTGCCTTTGATCGATTAATTGCCATTGGTGATGCTGCATCCCTCCAGTCTCCCCTGGTGTTCACGGGATTTGGTTCTTTAATTCGCAACTTAGACCGTTTAACCACCCTGTTAGATACAGCCCTCAAACATGACTTGCTGAGTTTCCGTGATTTAAACAGGATTCGCGCCTACCAAAGCAATGTTTCTGTAACTTGGCTATTTTCTAAGGGGATGATGGTTCCCACTGGCAAGTTTTTACCCCCCCAAAGAATTAACTCCATGTTGAACACCTTCTTTGGGTTGTTAGCAGATGAACCACCAGAGGTAGCAGATAATTTTATTAAAGATCGCTGTGATTGGTGGACTTTTAACCGTCTAGCCCTGAAAGCGGCGCGCAAAAATCCAGCCCTGCTGTTATGGATTTGGCAACTAGCTGGATTTAGGGATTTAGTCCGGTGGCTGGGTAATTATTTTAGCTTCGGTTTTGATTCCCTGGTCAGTGCTTTACTCAAAGGATGGTTCCCACGCTTGTTGATACGGAGTAAATCGTGGCTAGAACCCCGCTATCCGTCGCT
>PWQB01000627.1 GCA_003556955.1 Nostocaceae cyanobacterium CSSed10_463m | reverse complement strand
GATCGCACAAAAGAACTTTTTAACAGGTTTCTTGGTTCTGGGGGAAACTGAGGCGATGGTGCGGAGCCTTGGAGGTTGTGATTCCTACGGAGCGCTGAGTGCAAGGCACACGCTCCGAGGTAAGCGCAACTATGCCCGTCAGGGCTTTACAGGGCAGTGATTAGCCCAAGAATCTCCGCCCTAGAAGTGCGAAGAGTTGTCAACTATCTGAAATTAAGCTTATTCCACTCCTGACTCTGTGAGAAAATTAATAAAACAGAGGATAATCATTCACCATGACAGAATTACTCGAACAAGCGATTATCAAACTCAAAAGCTTACCAGCCAGTCAACAAAATTCTATGGCTACGATGATTTTAGAAGAACTGGAAGATGAACAGCGATGGGATGAAGCTTTTGAGCGTTCTCCAGATGCACTAGCTCTCCTAGCAGCCCAAGCGATGGCTGAATATCGCGCAGGTAATTTTCAAGGTGGTGAGATTTAGAGCGAGAATTGCGCCTCTGCGTCTGGTGCGTGAGGTGAAAAAAACTTATTCCCTAGCACGAATTTGCTGATTAGCGGCATTTTGCGCCCGTAGCATCGCAGACTTTAAAGATTGTTGCCCAAGCAAAGCACTAAGAAACTGATTATCAAAATTATTAGCGATCGCACCGGGATATTTCCCCAACTGCCACATAGTAGCATAATCAACACCAGCCACAAGAGGCGATCGCAAAGCATCCCGATCATAACCCAACTTAGCCGCAACCGATGAACGTGTAGGCAAAGCAAACCCCGTACCCGTCCATTGTGCCATTCCTTCCTTACCCGTCAGAAAAGAAATCAACTCCCAAGCTGCGGCTTTATGCTGTGACTGCTTATTCATCACATAGGCAACGGTAAAAACCATCGTACCTTTTTTATCATTAATAGTAGGTACTTCTGCCGTCGCAAACTCCAACTGTGGAAAAGTCGTTTCCAAATAAGGAATCGCCCAATTACCCTCAATCACCATTCCCACCCGACCTTGACCAAACATTTCTGTCCCTGAATTAGTCCCAACATCAGTAGCTTGGGCAGAAGTCCCATCTTTTCGATACTGGTCTACCACCAACTGCAAACCCTGCAAACCTTCAGGAGTGGCAAAAGCAGCATAACCATTTTCATCAACCACCTTTCCCCCAAAAGCCGCAATTTTGTAAGCTTGATTACTCAACTCTGGACTAACTCCAAAGCCATATCTGTTCACCTTCCCTGTCAACTGTTGGGAATAGCTGCGTAATTCATCCCAAGTCCCAGGAGGACGGCTTAAACCTGCGGCTGCAAAGGATTTTTTGTTATAAAACAGTGCCAAAGTGGAATAATCTTTCGGCAGACCATAAATATAATTTTGGTATTTAAAATTATCCAGCAAGCTGTCCTCAAAGTCCTCTAGGTCAAATTCGGGGGTAATGTAAGAATTTAACGGTTCTAGGATATTCTGACCCATAAAGAAAGGAGCTTCTAAGGATTCCAGATAAAACACATCTGGCGCAGCTTCCCCAATCAAGCGAGTAGTGATCACATCCATGTATTGATCAGAAATTACCTCATATCTCACCTTGATATCTGGATGCTGTGTTTCAAAGTCTTGTAATAACTGTCTTAATAACTTTTGTTCTACCGGATTCCCAGCCCAACCGCTAAGTTTGATGGTTACAGCGCTGGTTGGGTGGGTTGATACTTGAAAACTATGGTAACTGATCACAGCGATCGCGATCGCTACTACCAGAGCAAAAAATTTAATCCAGCTTTTTTTGTTCACAAACAAATACCAGCTCTTTCATTTAACTTATATCGCCTAACCCTGTAAATTTATATTTCAGTAATCTGTATTTTTATTGAGAAATACAATGTAAAATAACGAATCATTACCAAAGAAAAAAAGGATACAAGCCCCCGGATAAATCCGTGGGGTATTTAATTTTAAATTTTAAATTTTAAATTTTGAATTTTGAATTTTGAATTCGGAGCGCAGCGACGTGACTTCTGTTAACTTTGAAACAACCGCATCAGTAAATCTGGAAATTCCCCAGATTACCCCAACACCCACAGAACTCTTTTCAATCTCTCGAATTGCCAAAAACGAGATTCGCACCAGTTTAAAAGCCTCAACTCTGGATGCAGTCTTCTCAATGGTTTTTTCCCTAACGACTGGGGGAATTTTGCTGAGTAATTTCCTGGTAGAGTTAGATGCCAGTCCTGTAGTATTTGGGATGCTATCCTCAATCCCAATGGTGGTAAATCTGATTCAACCCTTGGGTGCTTACATTTCAGAACGGACTACCAGCCGCTTTCAGTATTCCCTACGGACTCACGGACTGGGGCGGTTACTGTGGCTAATTTTAGTGTTAGGCATTGCTGGCTGGAAGTGGGGAGGCGTGACTTCCCATCAGCTAGTAGTATTGACGCTCTCAATTGTCCTCTTCAGCCATCTTTTGGGGGGACTAGGAAGTGCATCTTGGCTGAGTTGGTTAGCCATGATAGTTCCCCGTAAATTACGCGGTAGGTATTTTGGAATACGCAATAGTGCCGCTAGTTTGACCAATTTACTGTGTTTACCGTTAGCGGGTTTAGCTGTCTCCCATTGGCAAGGCGGGACTTTGCAAGGTTACGGAGTTGTTTTATTCATAGGTATTATATTTGGCATTGTGGGATTGGGATGCCAGTATTTTAAAGCTGATGTGAATCCACAATTACAAAATACTATTTGCAATTACCCTCTACAAGATGAATTTAGTGGTGAATTAATTTGCTCATCAAACAGCATTCCTTCCCAAAACCAGCTACTCAGCAACATCTGG
>PWQB01000082.1 GCA_003556955.1 Nostocaceae cyanobacterium CSSed10_463m | reverse complement strand
GGGGAGGGGGTTGGGGGTGGGGTTCTTATACTATTTTGTTGTTCTTTAAACTTCATCCTCCTCGATTATGGCACTGCGGTCAAGAATGAGTAAATCACGTAATTGGTCTGTATCCATTTCAGTTAGCCACTCTTCACCAGCCCCCACTACTTGTTCCGCTAATTGTTTTTTACTTTCAATCATGTCATGAATTTTCTCTTCTAACGTGCCAGTACAGACAAATTTATGCACTTGCACATTCTTAGTCTGACCAATACGAAATACTCTATCTGTGGCTTGATTTTCCACTGCGGGATTCCACCATCTATCAAAGTGAAATACATGATTAGCCCTAGTTAAATTCAAACCTACCCCACCCGCCTTTAAAGAAAGAATCATAATCGGAGGTCCTTGGGGGTCGTGTTGGAAACGGTCAATCATTTCCTCTCGTTGTTTTTTCGTGCTACTACCATATAAAAAGAATATTTCTTTACCAAGTGTTTGCTGTAAATGAGCTTTTAATAACTTACCCCATTCAGCAAATTGAGTGAAAATTAAAGCCCTATCGCCTTCCTCCAAAGCCACATTTAACATTTCATCTAGCCGTTGCAGTTTGGCAGAACTATGTTCTTTTAATGTCGAGGCTTTCAAATATTGGGCTGGGTGATTACAAATTTGTTTCAATTTAACGAGTAAAGCTAAAATCATCCCTCGACGTTGCAAACCCTCCGCCGATTCAATTTCTGCTAAAG
Source organism: Nostocaceae cyanobacterium CSSed10_463m (assembly GCA_003556955.1). Next base: position 2,092 of record PWQB01000082.1, on the reverse strand, counting down.
ATGCTTCCACCACTTGTTGATAAAGTGCAGCTTGTTCAGCAGCAAGACCACAAAAAACCGTCATTTCTTGCTTTTCTGGCAAGTCTTGAATAATATCACGATCTGTTTTCAGACGACGCAGAATAAACGGTTGAACTAAACCCCGCAATTGATTTAAAGATGCTGTGTCACCATACTTTTCAATTGGCATAGCAAACCGTCTCTGGAAAAATTGACGATTTCCCAAATACCCAGGATTAAGGAAATCTAAAATAGACCACAATTCTTGCAGTTTATTTTCTACTGGTGTTCCTGTTAAAGCTATCCTAAAGGTAGTTTTTAATTCCCTCACAGCCTGTGATTGTTTCGCTTCAGGATTTTTGACATTTTGAGCTTCATCTAATACAATTGTTTGCCAATCAACACTTTGCAAAGACTTAATATCCCGGTGGACGAGTGAGTAACTGGTGATAATTACATCGTGTTTTTGGACTGCTGCTGTAAACGCTTTACCTTTGAGACGTTTATCGCCGTGGTGCTGTAAAACTTTCAGAGTAGGAGCAAACTTTTTAATTTCCCGTTCCCAGTTACCTAAAATAGAAGTCGGACAAACAAGTAACGTGGGATTTTCCAGTGCATCTTGTTCTTTGAGGTGCAGTAAAAAGGCAATTAACTGAATTGTTTTCCCCAGTCCCATATCATCAGCTAGACAAGCACCCAAACCCCAACGTTCTAGAAAAGCCAGCCAAGCCGCCCCTCTTTCTTGATAAGGTCGTAACTGTCCTTTAAAATTGGCAGGTGTAGGTAGGGGTGCAATGGTTTGATTATTCGTTAACGCCCCAATTAACTCTTGCAATGTCCCAGATGCTTCAAAGCTAACCACAGGTAACTTTTCAATTGCTTGGGTATCTCCAGAACTCAGACGTAAAGCATCTTCCAAAGAAAGCGTCATTTCGTCTTTACGAGAAGCAAAAAATGTCTGTGCTGTTTTAATATCCTGGGGGCGCAACTCTACCCATTCGCCGTTAATTTCTACTAATGGGCTATTTAAAGCTACCAGTTTATTAAACTCAGTTTTAGAAATTGTTTGTCCCCCAATAGCCAATTGCCATTGAAAATTCAGTAAGCTTTGTAAACCCAAGCGTCCCTGTTTTTTCTTTTGAGTTTCCGCACTGATTTTTAAACCTAAACGATTCGCCCACCCTTCTCGGTTAGTCAAACTAGGAGGTAAAATTACCCCCAAACCACTATCTTCAAATCGCCAAGCTACAGACTTAATAAAATCATAAGCTTGTAATGGGTTGAGGCGACAAGATTGGGGATATTCTGTTTCTAAACTCGGTGTAAGAACTGGATATAATCGTGAAGCTAAACCCAACCCTCGTAATAAAGTTTCTTGGGGTTGATCAATGGTGCGATTTTGATAAACTAATTGTTCAACTGGGTGATGCCAAATAGTTGCCGCATCTACTAAGAAATTTTCATCATCCGCAGCTTGGAGAAAATAAGACAATATCCAATCTGTTGCGCCAGACGCAGGGGGAAGCAGTTGAAAACAGGCGCGAAATAACGCTTTTCCTAGCAGTTGGTATTGCAACGGCATTGTCCAAGATTTCAGCGCCGCTTCTAATCTTTCTACTTCCATTGCATCTGCATTGACTGTGTGAGATGCACTGGTTAAACCTTGTAACCACTGTCGTACCGCAGATGGTAAAGATGCCAACATCCTAGTTTCTAATAGAGGTTGAGAAGCTAACATCCCCTGCACTTGAACATCTATCGTAGTGTTGAGAAATCCTAATAATAATTCTTGGGGTTCAGTGGGGAAATCTACTGCCAAATATTTTTCTTCTAACGCCGTACCTTTTTGATAAGTACGACAAGCTAAGGGCATCTTTGCCGCAAATTTCTCTAGGCGTGTTCCGTCTACAGCACTGTCTAAAAGTACTTGCCATCTAGCAACAATAGAACTATCAGCTTGCCTTTGGATAGTTGGTAAAAACTTAGATCGGGAGATTAAATCCAAACTCCAACGGGCAACCTGTGACCAAAAACGTAAGTCTCCACCGAACAAAGTATCCTCTTCCCTCGCAGCATTCAAAGGAACAGCAGC
>PWQB01000295.1 GCA_003556955.1 Nostocaceae cyanobacterium CSSed10_463m | reverse complement strand
TTGGCTAGCACTAACAGATTAAAAGTAACAATGGTCAGCTTGGTGTATTGTGTAACCCTAGGATGCTGAAATATTTGATCCTTAATACTTACTTTACAATTCAATTCCCATAGCGGTAATCATCTTTTGCTTTAATTAAATGGCAAATAAATTTTATCTATGGGTAGAAATATCAACTAGCTAATGATAGATTTCTATACCAAGGGTAGGATGCCATAATACCGTTGTGAGTAGTGGCACATGATAATTTAACAGATCAATACACCTCACACTTGGTTTGCAGAGATTTCTGTTAATTTCTGCAAGCCGCACACTCTTGACTTCTAGTCATGGGAGGGAATCTTAGCAAACTATGGGTTTGGGGTGGGTTTAGTCATATCCTCGTTGATATTGAATCATATCTGAGAACCTGCCCCTACTAGGAACTGGGTTGAGATATGCGGGCTTCAATGTCTTCTAAGGTTTGTAATAATAAGCGCTTGGCCTGTAATTTCCAACCCCACTTTTGGATTCTGAAAGCGGCCACAGTTCCCAGCACACCGCCTAATAACAGCACAGGCTGATTCAGAGAAATTCCGAATAATAAACCTAATCCGGCTATTCCCCAAAATGGTAACGCTGCGGCTTGCCTTTGTTCTTCTATAATATTAGTAATTATACTAGGTTTCATAGTAGCTAATAATTCAGCTTTGATTTGTAGTTGTTCTGCTAATGATACAGACAAGGCGATTTTACGGCGCATTTTTTCGATTTTGCGGGCATCGCTACTGTATTCAGTTAGCTCATCTTCGGCCATTTGTAGTAGTCGTTCTATTTGCGCCATTTTGCACCAAATTTAAAGTTGTAATATGGCTATTATCGCCAAAAATGTTAAATTTTCCTAACTATAATGTTGCATCTTATAGCACAATAGTAAATAAATCTAGAATTAAATATAGGAAAAATATCCTAGTGGCAACCAGAGCGTCTACTTGAGAGGTAATACAGATGGTTAAAGTATCTCCAAACACATTGACTCAATCGGACAAAACGCGATCGCTCATTCTCTGGTTTGATGAAGTAGGTATTGCGGATATACCCCTAGTTGGGGGTAAAAATGCCTCACTAGGAGAGATGATTCAACAGTTGACACCTCAAGGCGTTAACGTTCCCACAGGGTTTGCGACCACTGCTTATGCTTATCGGTATTTCATCGAGTCGGCTGGTTTAGAAGCCAAGTTACGCCAACTCTTTGCTGATCTCGATGTTGAAGATGTAAAAAATTTGCAGGTACGGGGAAAAAAAGCGCGATCGCTACTGATGCACACACCCTTTCCTGTAGACTTGCAGGAGGCGATCGCCTCAGCATATCTGAAACTATGCGAACAATACAACACAGATACAGATGTCGCCGTCCGTTCTAGCGCCACAGCTGAAGACCTCCCCGACGCGAGTTTTGCTGGACAACAAGAAAGTTTCTTAAATGTTGTCGGAGTCGAAGAAGTTTTAGCAGCTTGTCATCGGTGTTTTGCATCCATATTCACCGACCGAGCCATATCCTATCGCCACACCAAAGGATTTGATCACTTTAGCATTGCCCTCGCCGTCGGTGTACAAAAAATGGTGCGTTCTGACTTAGCCACCTCTGGGGTCATGTTTTCCATCGACACCGAAACCGGTTTTAAAGATGCTGCACTAATTACCGCCGCTTACGGTTTAGGCGAAAACGTGGTTCAGGGAACCGTCAACCCAGATGAGTACTATGTTTTCAAACCGACATTAAAAACAGGTTTCAGCCCCATTATCGATAAAAAATTGGGCAGCAAAGAACTAAAAATGATCTATGATGACGGCTCAAAATTTACAAAAAACGTCGCTGTCTCCTCCATAGAACAAACTAAATTTGCGCTCAGTGATGCAGAAATTTTACAACTAGCACATTGGGCTTGTTTAATCGAAGACCATTATGGCCAAACCCACGGTAATTACTCCCCAATGGATATCGAGTGGGCAAAAGACGGAATTACCAATCAACTTTTTATTGTCCAAGCCCGTCCCGAAACAGTCCAGTCCCAGAAAACAGCGAACATATTGCGGAGTTATCACTTCGTTAAAGCAGATAAAAAAGCAAAATCTCCTCATCCCCTGGTGACTGGTCGCGCCATCGGCGAAGCCATTACTCAAGGTCAAGTTAAACTGATTTTAAATGTGAATAACATTGAGCAGTTTCAAGCCGGGGATGTGTTAGTCACAGAAAGAACAGACCCCGACTGGGAACCGATTATGAAACGCGCCAGCGCCATTATTACCAACTCCGGGGGGCGCACCTGTCACGCAGCAATTATTGCGCGAGAAATGGGAGTTCCCGCAATTGTGGGATGTAATAACGCCACAACAATCTTAAAAACGGGTCAAGAAGTCACAATTTCTTGCGCCGAGGGAGATGAAGGCAAAGTTTATTCTGGTTTGTTACCCTTTGAAGTCAAAGAAGTGCATCTAGAAAACTTACCCCGCACTCGTACCCAAATTTTAATGAATGTGGGTAATCCCCAAGAAGCCTTGAGTTTATCTGCAATTCCCAATGATGGAGTTGGTTTAGCCCGGACAGAATTTATTATCGCCAACCAAATTCAAGTTCATCCTATGGCCTTGATTCACTTTGAGAAGCTAGAAGATGAATTTGTCAAAACCAAAATTAATCAACTTACAGCCCTTTACGAAGATAAACCCCAGTATTTTGTCGATAAATTAGCCCAAGGTATAGGAAGAATTGCGGCGGCTTTTTATCCTAAACCAGTAATTGTGAGAATGTCAGATTTTAAAAGTAATGAATACGCCAATCTTTTAGG
>PWQB01000699.1 GCA_003556955.1 Nostocaceae cyanobacterium CSSed10_463m | reverse complement strand
CCCAGTTCTGTACTCAATCGAGAGTTGTCAGAACGTGAGACTCAACGTCCACCGGAATCTGTCAAGGCTAGTGAACCCAGTTCTGTACTCAATCGGGAGTTGTCAGAACGTGAGACTAAACCCCGCACTTCTAACTTAGCAACCAAGCAAGAAGCAAAACCTACATCATCAACATCATCTAACTCCCAAACTTTTTCGCCCATCCAGATAGGTTTCTTGCTAGTTGTGTTGTCCACGGTCGTATCATCGCTGTACAACATAGTCATCAAGGGGATGTTTTTTAAACCTGTTGATAATTTGGGAGTTTTAGAGGTTCAGGGAATTATTTCGCCAACACTGGGTAATATCCTGTTAATTTTAATGCTAAGGCTGCTGGTAGTTGTGCCACTCATGGTACTCTTGGCTCCCATGATGCATCCACAAGTATGGCAGGATATGCAAAATCTTATGGGATCATTAGGTGGTAATGCCAAGACCAATAGTAGTGCCAAAAAACAGAAAATTTTACAGTTGTCGATCGCCAGTGGTTGCTTTTTGTTTTTATCTCAGGTGCTGATCTACCTAGCTATTGGTCAGGTCGCAACTGGAACAGCGATCGCATTGTTCTTTATCTACCCCCTGATTGGCGGTCTTCTCTCATGGTTACTGTTCCGCGATCGCCCCAGTGGATTCCACTCTGCGGCTATGGGCGCTATCTTCTGCGGTGAATTACTGGTTGTAGGTGGTTCTGCAAGCCTTGGTATGGATAATTTTTCCCTGGGAAGCGGCACAGCCCTGTTAGCTGGTTTAGCTTTTGCCTGCTATGTGATTTTGACACGGGTATGTGCTAATAAATTGCATCCTGTGTCTTTTACGCTGATTAACTTTACCACTATGTTTGGGTTGAGCTTTATCTGTTTGATGCTGCCTTTACCAAGTGATTTGAGTATTGCTGTTTCGCAATCTAATTTGTTGGAACTGATTCTGACTGCTTTTATTTTGGGTGTTCTAACTCTTGTCGGCTATGTGCTTAACCATATTGGTATTCGCAAGTTAGGCGCATTACGTTCGGCGATTATCGGAGCAGGTGTCCCCATTTTAACTGTAGTTTTTGCTGGGTTGATACTTCAGGAAACCTTGGAAGTGATTCAAATTATGGGAGTGGTGTTTGTCAGTTTTGGGGTAGCAGCTTACAGCTTTGAGAAAATGCGAACTCAAGTTAAACCTGCCAGTTCGGAAAATTAAATAACCGATTTTGAATTCAAAATTATTAATTCAAGTCAAAACAATAAAAATTGATTGATAAATTCAGGTGGTAATGGCTGAAATCTATTCATGGATAAATTATCAACATGAAATTAAGTCTTCACCTGGATTTATCATTCCTCGTACTTATAGCAGTTTACAGGTATAGCAAATTGCAAAATTGAAATATATACTGTGGCTGGGTTTTAAACTTCTGCCATGTCCTAACTACCTGGGCGATTGCAGGTAAATAGGTACTATTTTTATGTTAAAACTCTTGTGGTTAGGGCATTTTGTCGCCCTAGTGTGCGGATTTTGAATTAATAATTTTGCATAGGATCACAGCGACTTTAATACTCTAGTAAATACAGATACCAAGTGTGATAACGATAAACTTTGAATTTTCAGTTTTAGCTATGTCTTGCTCCACCTAGATTCTTCAGTAATCATACCACTTGACAGTATAGGTAAAAACGATAAACTTTGAGTATGAAGTAGTTTGATATGCCTTTTGAGGTTTCTTTGACATTCTGTTCAAACCAAAGAACTTATTAATCTTTAACTCATAGTCTTTGGTGAAATATCAGAAAATCTTAATAATGGTTGCATATTAAACATTTACATGGTAGATATGAGAGTATTACCAAGAAATCGCTTTATACAAATTTAATAAAAAAACAACCAAAAATAGAATATCATGTTGTGGTAAAATAAAAGGTAGTTTGAAATTGGAATTATCCGTCTTATTGAAGGCAGATGATTGTCCGCCCAGTCAACTGCCTACACTTGCCAAAAAACTGCCGGAATTTGTAAGCAATATCTTGGGTTACAAATTTAGGCTAAACCTGCCAGTGTTTTTTAGGTAAGTAGATAACCTACTCCTAAATCACTCCAACCATTGCCGGAAATCTTCACACAATCAACAGTTCTTTTCAGTCTAATCAAAAGTAATTCTTGTAGAAAGAGATACTTTTTGTGAAAGCCACCAGACAGTTGTTGCAGTAAGACCTCCCGCTCAAGAGCAATGATTATGTTTGACTCCCGACCAAATCGGAGTTTAAACACCCTCTCAGGTTAGGATAAAGACATTGGCTTCAATTGGGTGTATACTACTTGTTTCTGTGCAAATAAAAAATCTGTAAACGTGCTATTCAACTGTCTGTAATATGAGTAACGACATAGATCTGATCAAACGTCTTAGCCCCAGTGCGATGGATCAGATTATGCTTTATCTGGCTTTTAGTGCCATGCGGACGAGTGGGCATAGGCATGGAGCATTCTTAGATGCAGCCGCAACCGCAGCTAAGTGTGCGATATACATGACCTATCTAGAGCAAGGGCAAAATCTCAGGATGACCGGTCACTTGCATCACCTAGAGCCAAAACGGGTAAAAATCATTGTAGAGGAAGTCAGACAAGCACTGACAGAAGGCAAATTGTTGAAGATGCTAGGTTCTCAAGAACCCCGCTATCTGATTCAGTTACCTTATGTCTGGATGGAAAAATTTCCTTGGCAACCAGGAAGATCCCGTGTTCCTGGCACAAGTTTAACCAGTGAAGAAAAAAGGCAAATTGAGCAAAAACTACCCAGTAATCTGCCTGATG
>PWQB01000055.1 GCA_003556955.1 Nostocaceae cyanobacterium CSSed10_463m | reverse complement strand
TTGCAATTTTTAATATCAGCATGGCATTTAATTGGAATTGTTCCCGAAAGAGGTAATTAAGTAATGAATCGAGATGCTTTAGTTATCGGTATCAATCGTTATCCTTGGTTTAAGGCAACACCCACAGGTGAAGCTCAACATTTAAAACTGGCGGCTGAGGATGCAGAGGCGATCGCCCAAGTTCTAGAAACTCATGGTGACTTTAGGGTGACTCGTCTTCCCGAAAGCTTGATTGATGGCAGGTTCCAAGTTGATCCTAAACAAATGGTGAAAGTAGCAGAATTACAAACCGCTATAGAGGAACTTTTTCAACCAAAAGGAGACAGAACCCCTGATACTGCTTTGTTATTTTTCGCTGGACATGGACTACAAAACCAACGCGTAGGTGAAATCACACAAGGTTACTTAGCAAGCAGTGATGCGAGTCCCAGAAAAAGTATTTGGGGTGTATCTTTGCAATGGTTACGTCAAATCTTAAACAAAAGTCCGATTAAACAGCAAATTATTTTTTTAGATTGTTGTCACAGTGGCGAATTATTTAATTTTTCCTTTGATGATTTGCAGATAGCAGCATCTGACAAAATGCGCTTTTTTGTGACAGCATCAAGGGAATTTGAAAGTGCTTACAGTAGTCCTAGTGGTAAACATGGCGCTTTCACAGAAATGCTTCTGAAAGGACTAAATCCCACTGGTATTGCAGAGGGGGTAGTCACCAGTATGGACCTGAAACAGTTCATGGAACAGGAACTAATACAAGTACCACAAAAGCCGCTTGTATCTGATGGTAGTAGAGAAATATTGCTGACTAGCACTCCAGAGAAAAAACATTTACTTTATTCATCCAACGCATCCAGCAAAAATTCAAATTGGGTATGCAGAGATATATTAACTGGTCATGGAGACAGAGTTACATCAGTAGCAATTAGCCCTGATGGGAAAATCATCGCTAGTGGTAGTCTTGACACAACTATTAAACTGTGGGATTTAGCTAGCGGTAAATTATTAGAAACTATTACAGAACATTCTGGTGCTGTTACTTGTGTCACTTTTAGTCAAGATGGGCAGAGATTAGCAAGTAGCAGTGCTAATCCAGATGGTACAATTAAATTATGGGATGTCAATACAGGTAAATTAACAGGAACCCTGAAAGCAGATGATTGGATAGTTTTATCTGTTTGGTCTATAGCCTTTAGTCCTGATGGTAAAACTCTTGTTAGTGGACATCATGCCGATAGTACCGTTAAAATTTGGGATGTAACTACTCAAAAACTACTACACACCCTCAGAGGTCACGTCTGGGCAGTACATTCGGTTGCTTTTAGCCTTGATGGACAAACAGTAGCCAGTGGCAGTTTTGACGGTAATATCAAGCTGTGGAATGTTTCTACTGGTAGAGAAATTTACAATCTTCACGCACTTGCTCATCATCCTGTTGGTCTGCTTAAATCCTTTTTCAGTGACAATATTATTTACACAGTGGCTTTTAGCCCTGATGGAAAAACTCTTGCTAGTGCTGGGGAAAAGCAACCGATTAAATTGTGGCTCTTAAACAACGGCAATGTAAAAACTGTTCTAAAAGGACATTCACAGAACATTTACACAGTGGCTTTTAGCCCTGATGGAAAAACTCTTGCTAGTGGTGGTGCTGACGGTATAATTAGAATTTGGGACTTATTGACTGGAGAACCTACCTTTACTTTAGGACATTCAGGTTCGGTTTATTCTTTAGCGTTTAGCACTGATGGACAAATAATAGTCAGTGGGAGCGGGGATAAAACTATTAAGGTTTGGACATTAGGCTAAATTTGAGATATCAATCCTATTTCTGCTATCGGTGTACGGAATTTCGCGAAGTACCAATCACCGCAAAAATACTCCCCATCGCCTGGGCAACCCTTCCAGGGGTCATTTTGTCTAATGACTTCTGCCAAGGTAGACTACTGATCGGGTGGGTTATCTGGCTTATTATCCATTCAAAAAGCGCCAGGAGCAAAACGAAAAATTTATGATGCGGCACTCGCAGCACTCAAACTTGAAGGTGTAACTGCTAACTAAACCTTATCTACTTTGAGAACTGTAGTTTTTAGTCAAGATGGTGAGATTGCTTCCTTACGTCGCAATGACAAAAACGCCACTTTTCATGATGGACAAGGTTTGTATATATTAAGAACGCGAGGAGCATCGTGGGACAGACACAGGAGCTAGGAAAGATTATAATGAAATGATGCAAAAGCTTACTATCACCCGACCTGACGATTGGCATCTGCATCTGCGCGACGGTGCAGCACTGAAAGCGGTTCTGCCCTACACGGTGCGTCAGTTTGCCCGCGCGATCATCATGCCGAACTTGAAGCCCCCTATCCGCTCGGTGGCAGATGCAGCAGCCTATCGCGATCGCATCCTCGCCGCCATTCCAGAGGGGCAACAGTTTGAGCCATTGATGACGCTCTACCTCACCGACAATACCAGCCCCGATGAGATTCTGCGGGCGAAAGAATCCCAGTTTATCAAAGCGGTCAAGTACTACCCAGCCGGTGCAACGACCAACTCCGACTCCGGTGTTACCGATATTCGGAAGTGCGATCGCGTCTTTGAAGCGATGCAGCAGGTGGATATGCCGTTATTACTGCACGGGGAAGTGACTGATAACGATGTTGATACGTTTGATCGTGAGAAGGTGTTTATCGAGCGAAATTTAATCCCCCTCAAGCAGCGATTTCCCCACCTGCGGGTGGTGCTTGAGCATATCACCACCTCCGATGCGGTGCAGTATGTCCTGTCTGCCAACACCATCGCGGCCACAATTACGCCACAACATTTGTTGTTTAACCG
>PWQB01000037.1 GCA_003556955.1 Nostocaceae cyanobacterium CSSed10_463m | reverse complement strand
TGGTTCCTCGAAATCCTTAGTAAACGCGCCCGTACAAGAGTGCTGAGTGCTGAGTGGGATTTGCTGAAAAAGTTATCTGTGGAGGTTCGCAAAAGTCAAAATTGAACTTTATGGCTCAAATAGCTCATAACAAACTGCAATAATTTATTTAAATCGTTAATTTGATGAGGATATTTTAAAATACTTGATCAAAAACCTGATTATGCGGAACCTCGCTCTTGTTCCGAGTTGGTTGCGGTTTTTTATTATCTTCTTGTTAGCAATGGGTATACTATTTCGCTTTGTTAATATTGAAGGTAAAGTTTACTCCCATGATGAAATTTATACATCATTGCGAATTTCTGGCTATACCGTTGATGAAGTCAAGGAGCAAATATTTAATGGTCGCGTAATTAGTAAAGAAGGTTTTGTTAAGTTTCAAAGTCCTAATTTAGAAAAAGGGTTTAGTGACACAATTATGTCTCTGGCAACAGACCAACCACAAAACCCACCACTTTATTATTTAATCGCTAGATTATGGATGCAAATATTTGGAAATTCAGTTGCCGTAATTAGAAGTTTATCTGCTTTAATTAGTTTGTTAGTATTCCCGTGTATTTACTGGCTATGCCGAGAATTATTTAATGTACCTTTATCAGTACCTTGGTTAGCGATCGCCCTAATGGCAATCTCTCCTATTCATCTGCTTTACGCTCAAGAAGCACAAGCGTTTATGCTGTGGTTAGTAAGCATCATACTATGTAGTGCATCTCTATTGCGAGCAATTCGCCTAGAGTCAAAAGAGTATCAAGAAACACAGCAAACTCCAGACCTTTTTGCTACCTGGGGAATTTATGTAGTGACTTTAAGCCTAAGTCTTTATACAAGTTTTTGGAGTATATTTATAGCTGTTGCTCAGGGAATTTATGTAATTACAACTACAAGATTTCAAATAACTGAAACAGTTAGAGCTTATTTAATCGCTTCATCTTTGGCTTTTTTAGCCTTTATACCTTGGATGATGATTGTGGTAGCTAATTTTTTAAACTTTCTGATATCAGCAGAAGTCATCAACAATGAAACGTCCAAGATACCTTTAACTCAGCTTTTGCGAATGCAGGGAGGTAGGCTGTTTTTTGATTTAGATTTTAGCTTGGAAAATCCTCTTAGCTATTTAATCTCATTGATATTTTTAGCTTTTGGGGGATATGCAATTTATTTTCTGTGTCGCACAACGAACTACAAAACCTGGTTTTTGGTGACGACATTGATTATAGTCCCAGTCATCCCGAAAATGCTGCCAAATTTATTTCCTGGAGGTGGGATTTTCCATCCAGAACAAAATTTAATATCTGCTTATTTAGGTATTCAAATTGCTGTAGCCTATCTATTAGCTACGCAAATATATAACGGGATTATATTACGCCGTCGAATTTGGCAAGTGATTTTGGTATTGGTAATTATTTGTGGATTGATTTCTGCTAGAGTCAGTTATGAAGCTGAAACTTGGTGGAATAAGGGTGTGAGCTATGATAATCCAGAAGTTGCCAAGATTATCAATCAAGCGAAACAGCCACTTTTAATCAGTGATGCTGAGGGAATTAATTATGGGAATGTGTTTTCTTTGAGCTATCTTTTACAGCCAAAAGTTAGATTCCAATTAGTCAAGGGTGAAGATATTCCTGACATCCCGACTGGGTTTACTGATATTTTCTTACTCAATCCTTCAGATACCTGGCGGAATCAACTAGAAAGGAAATATAAATCGTTAACTAATGTAGTTCACAGTAACAATTATTACTTGCTATGGAAATTAGCTAATCCCCGTGGTTAAAAATAGTCACTATAGCGGCAGTGTATAATACTCACATCAATGCCAATGTAGTCAAAATTATCTTATGGAAACAGTAGATTTTTTGCGTCTTATACATCCAGTCATCGCAGTTATTTTTGTGTATCCATTAATTGGGATTGTGGTAAACTTTGCTTGGCAGACACGCCAACGTCGGTTACAAAGTTCAGTGGGAAATAAAAGTCAGATTCCGCCAGTAGTTGGTAAAGAACATAAAAAATTTGGCGACTGGTTAACAAGCGCAGTTGTGGGTTTAACTTTAATAGGATTAGCTTACCCCATAGGGAAAAATATTATTAGAAATCAATTATGGAATCAGTCCCTTTTTTATGTGATATTTATTCTGTTAATGTTTATTTTTACGATTGCTGCACTGATATTAATTTATCGTTCTAAACAGCGTCTATGGCGGGGAATTTTTGCCACCTTAACTGGTGCAGGTTTAGTAATTCTGGGTTGTCAAGATGGAGTATTTCGCCGGACAAATGAGTGGTATTGGTCACATTACTATATTGGAATTGCTGCTGCTTTACTGATGATATTTTCTCTAGCAATTGTGCAAGATATTTATCAAGATAAGTCAAATCGTTGGCGGTTGGTGCATATTATATTAAACTGTGTTGCTTTATTGCTATTTATTGGACAAGGGATGACAGGAACAAGAGATTTATTAGAAATTCCCCTGAGTTGGCAAAAAAATTATATTTATCAGTGTAATTTTGCCAATAAAACTTGTCCAATGCCAAATAAATAGACTAGCTTACTAAAGGTAAAGCAGCCGTAAATCCTTACCAATGAGGACTCCCAGCAGTTAAATTTATTTCCACCTACTGGCGGAACAAGCTTAAAATGTTGCAAAAATTGTAGGTTGGGTTGACGACAGGAAACCCAACATCATTGGTGGCGTTGGGTTGCGCTGCGCTTAACCCAACCTACGTTTAATGCACTTTTTTAGGCTTGTCAATCCACTACTCAGCGATGAGGAATAATTTAAGGAATTTCGATGACAAATTCTGAACCCCCTTCAGGGCAGTTATGGTAAGTTAAAGTACCCTGGTGAAATTCGGTGATAATTTGATAGCTAGTAAACAAACCTAATCCCACTCCTTTCCCTGGTGATTTTGTGGTAAAAAACGGCTCAAATAAACGAGATTGATGTTCTGGGATAACACCTATACCATTGTCTTTAATACTAATTCTGATGTGCTGCTGTTCTGTTGTGGATATATTAAGCCAGATTGTGGGGATAAATGAATTGACAATATCTGAAGTGACTTTTGAGGCTAACGCCTGAATAGCATTTTGTAAAATATTCAGCAGAGCTTGATTTAATAAATTTGCTTGACCAATAAACTTGGGGGTATCTTGATAATTTTTGACAACTGAAATGTTCACTGCTCCGTTATTTAAAACCAGTTGATACCGCAGTATCATTAGCACACTTTCAATGCTTTCTTGAATATCTATTGGTTTAATACCAGATTCATCAAGACGGGAGAAAATATGCAGAGCCTTAATGACTGAGCTAATGCGGTCTGCGCCTGTATGCAGAGAATTAAGAATCCTTCTAAAATCTGTAATTAAAAAATCTAATTCAATTTGTTGCTTGAAATTATTAATTTCTGGAGTTCCATCGGGTAATGCTTTTTGATAAAGTGCAATCAGGTTAATGAGGTTTTCTGTATATTCAGATGCTGGTTTAAGATTACCAACAATAAAACTGAGGGGATTATTAATCTCATGAGAAATTCCGGCGGCAATTTGAGAAGCATTAACCAGCTTTTCTTTTTGAATGAGTGTAGCTTCAGTTTTTTGTAATTCTAGGAGCATACTTTGGATCTCCTGATTACGATTGTGTAAATTTATTTGTAATTGTCGTATCTTTAAATGAGTCTGGACTCTCACTAATATTTCTTCTAAATTAAAGGGTTTAGTAATATAGTCAATCCCTCCGACTTCAAAGGCTAAAATTTTATCGTTAACTTCATTACCAGCGCTCAAAAAAATCACAGGAATTGCGCTAGTTTTTGGATCATTTTTCAAGTATTCGCAAACTTCATATCCTCCCATTCCTGGCATATTTATATCCAGAATAATTAGATCAGGTGGCAGTGTATGTACAGATTTTAATGCTGCCTGCCCATTAATAGCTTTACGAACTTGGTAATTGTGTGCAGACAGAAAGTCTGATAAAAACCGAATGTTTTCTAGTTTATCATCAACAATTAAAATATCAGCGACAAATACTTTCTTTTGTAGATGCATATCCATGATTTTATGAAATGTTAAATTCTTGAGTGAGAGTTAAGATTTTGTCAAATTGATAGGTTTCAATTAATTGATTTAAAGCCGCAATTAGGTCGGTATGTTCAGGAGGAATTTGAGTCATAAGTTGCAGACTACTGCTATCATTACCTTGGGCAGCAGCCAAGTGTAATTGGGCAATCCAACTGACTGGCATAATGGCTAAAGCAGCAGGAGCAAGAATATAATTGCTTGCTGGGGAAATCTCGCTTACTTCAGTGTTTTTATATACGTATTTTACCTGTAGATGCTTAGTTAGTGTTTCTAAAATTTCTTCCCAGCGAAATGGTTTGCTCACAAAATCGTCACAACCTGCATCTAGACTTTGTTGTTTTTGTTCTGTAAACGCGCTGGCTGTAAGGGCAATAATTTTTGTAGGGGGGTAATTGTGTCCATTTTCCTGATTGGGTGTTGCTATTAACTGACGAATCTGGCGAGCGGCTTGATAACCACTCATAATGGGCATTCGCATATCCATAAAAATTAGGTGAGGTTGCCATGCTTGCCAAAGTGCGATCGCCTGTTGTCCATTTTCGGCTTCCTGCACGACAAAACCTAAACGGCTTAGTATATTACTTAACAGCAACCGATTAGCGGGATTATCTTCAGCGATTAAAATCCGATAAGTTTTTTGTCCAGGGGCAATACTAGCTACATCCAGAATGGGAGAGGTTGATTTAACAATAGCAATTGTTTCGGGCAAATCAGCTTGAATCTGAAAGCTAAAACAAGTACTTTTACCTAAATCACTTTCTACAGTAATTTCCCCACCCATTAATTGCACAAACTTTTGGCTAATCCGCAAACCTAAACCTGTTCCTTGCCGTGATTGTTGTCCAGTTCGGGTTTGCTGAAAGGCTTGAAATAAATTGCCAATTTCCTCTGGGGCAATTCCAGGGCCAGAGTCTTCTACTGCAAAAAATAATTGATATTTTGTGGGCAATCCTGAGTTAGCAAGTTCTTCTTCACCACCATATAAACCTTGACTTCTAACTCTTAAAATCACCTGTCCTTGCTCAGTAAACTTGATGGAATTAGCCAGCAAATTGATCAGTACCTGACGCAGCTTATTTTCGTCAGCTTTGATGTATTGAGGTACAGTTGCATCACAGTCCAAAATGAGTTTTAAGCCTTTAGACATTGCTTTCTGTTTCAGCATGGCTGCCAAACTATTGAGCAAGTCATGGAGGTTAAATTCTACTTGACATAAATTCATCTGTCCTGCTTCAATCTTCGACATCTCCAGCACACTATTAATTAACCCTAGTAGATGTTCGCCACTTTGATTAATGATATCTGTATACTTTTGATGTTCCAAGGATAAGGTGTGATCTCGCTGCATCAGCTGGGTAAAACCCAAAATGGCGTTGAGTGGAGTTCGCAATTCATGGCTCATATTGGCCAAAAATTCACTTTTGGCGCGATTAGCGGCATCAGCAGCCTCTTTAGCCTGTTTGAGTTCTTCTGCTTGTTTCTGGGTTTGGGCAAATAATTCTGCTTGTTGTACGGCTACTCCCAGTTGACTAGCAATTTGGGTAACAATCTGAATTTCTGGGTTTTGCCATTGTCGGGGGTTACCGTTTTGGTAAACTGCCAACAAGCCCCAAAGGTGATTACCACAAAAAATGGGGGCAATAATATACGCCCGTGCTTGTAATTGCGCTAACAGTTCAAGATAACAGGCATCAAATCCGGCTTCGTAGATGTCACTAACACAGCAGTAGCTATTTTGTTGCTGATAGATGCCGCCGGCGTTGTCTTGTAAATAGGTATCGCGGATGATGACTTCTGAATCAGTCAGTCGAGTAATGATACAGGTGTTCTGCTCCACAGCTACCTCAGTGAGTTTGGTATTTCCGACTGGTTCCGGAATTACAGGCGGCCAATGTTCACAAACAGATTCGGCAACTAATTCGCCACTCCAATCGGGTTGAAAGCGATAAATCAAGACGCGATCGCATTCTACAGCTTGGCGTAATTCCGCAGTGGTAGCTTGAAAAATCGATTCTATATTCAGGCTTTGACGCATTTGCTGGATGACGTGCTTTGTCGCCTGTTCTCGTTCTGCCATGACTCTCATGGCTGCTTCTGTGGCAATTCGTTCTTGAATTTCCACTTCTAAGGCATGATTAACCTGTACAAGTTCGGCTGTGCGTTCTTCTACTCCAAATTCTAATTCTTGATAGGCGCGACGTTTTTCTTCTTCTGCCCATTTGCGTTGTAGTTCTGTAGAAGCCCGTGCTGCAAAAACTTGTAATAGGGTTTTGACGCGTTGGTAATGCCGACCGCAGGTATCGCTGGTTTCTAAAGGTTTAACATCAACAATACACAGGTTACCAATCACATTATGATTAATATCAACCAAGGGAACCCCAATATAACTCTCTGCCCTCAATTCTTCTAATAGTGGATTTTGGGGAAACAGCTGCTGCAATCCACTAGGATAGGCACAAAGTATATTCTTTTGAACTACATCTTTGCAAGGAGTATTAATCAATTCATATTCAAAGTTTTCTGCTTGATGATCTACAGACCAAAAATTAATACTCCGCAGCTTTTGTAATGAGTCGTCAACTTTCTCAAATACAATGGCATAGCTGACACCTAACGCCATAGCTAGATTTTGGACTAATGCCGGAAAAAATTCATTCCCAGTCACAGAAGCAGTGCCGGCAACTATCATTTCTAGTGTGGCTTCGGTTTTTTGTCTTTCTGCGATTTGTTTTTCTAATTCTTGGTTAATAGTTTCTAGCTGTTCTGGCGATCGCATCGCTAGAAATTGCGGCAAAAGTCCCACTAGTTGAAATGCTGTATAACCAGAAACTAAAGCCGTCAGCGCTCTAATTATGCCTGATAACCAGTAGTCTGGATGCCACAGTGTCCAAATATCCAGCAAATGTCCAGTTCCACAAAGAATAATAAATGCGCTAAATAAAACTAATACCTTGGAGAAGAGAATGTCACTGCGCCGATTTACAAAGTAGATCAGCATGACAGGAATCGAAAAATAGGCGATCGCTATGAGTGCATCGCTGACTAAATGCAATGTCACCAGAGGCTTTTGCCAAAGATAGCAATGTCCATGAGGTATGTAGTTGTTAGAAAATAAAAGATTTGGTAATAATTCCAATACGGCTTGCATACTTCCAATCTTGTTATTCGCAGTTAGTTAAAGTGTTTAGTTGCTGTGTATGAGAGAGATGAACAATTGAGAATCAAACCTTGTCTACTTTGAGAACTGTCGTTTTTAGTCAAGATGGTGAGATTGCTTCCTTACGTCGCAATGACAAAAATTCCACTTTTCATGATGGACAAGGTTTAGCAGTTAATTTTTCGCAATGTTGTGGTTGTTAGCTAACCGCCTAAATTGATGATTGTACATTTTGTAACTGGGTGAAGGTAATAACCTCATAGGTATTAAAATTAGTATTTATTAAAATTGTTACATTAAAAATTATAACTTGCTCATTTTCTTCAGCAGAGTTCAGTCCCAGACTTATTAAAAATAATTTGCAATAATCTCGTCTAACTTATTGTTCTTACTTATGTTAGATGAATCAAGGGATAATTTTAGCTACCTTGTTAGGTAAAGGCTTAATTAAATCGGGTAGCAAATCATAGTTTTTACTATAAAAACCTCTAATTATTCAGAGAATAAATGCCAAATATCCTCTTAAAAGATGATCCATTATGGTTTAAAAATGCGATCATTTACGAAGTACCGATTCGGGCTTATGCTGATAGTAATAGTGATGGTATCGGTGACCTACGGGGACTAATAGAAAAACTGGATTATCTGCAAGACTTAGGCATTAATGCTATTTGGTTACTACCATTTTTTCCCTCACCATTAAAAGATGATGGTTATGATATTGCGGATTATACCAGCGTCAACCCGATTTATGGGACATTAGAAGACTTTAAAAAGTTATTGAAATCTGCGCATCAGCGTGGCATCCGGGTGATTATTGAGTTAATCATTAACCATACATCTGACCAACATCCTTGGTTTAAACGCGCACGCCACGCCCCAAAAAACAGTCCAGAGCGTAATTTTTATGTGTGGAGTGATACGCCAGAAAAATACGCAGAAGCGCGAATTATTTTCCAAGATTTTGAAACTTCTAATTGGACTTGGGATGCAGTGGCCAAAGCTTATTACTGGCATCGTTTTTACTCCCATCAGCCAGATTTAAACTATGATAATCCTTTAGTGAGAAAAGCGGTATTTGATGCTTTAGACTTTTGGTTAGACATGGGTGTGGATGGCTTACGCATGGATGCAGTGCCTTATTTGTATGAACGGGAAGGGACAAACTGCGAAAATCTACCAGAAACCCACGCTTTTCTGAAAGATATGCGATCGCACATTGATGCGAAATATCCGCAAAAGATGCTATTAGCTGAAGCCAACCAATGGCCAGAGGATGCCGCCCAATACTATGGTGACGGGGATGAATGTCACATGAACTTTCATTTTCCCCTGATGCCGCGTTTATTTATCGCCCTCCAGATGGAAGACAATTTTCCCATTGTGGACATTCTGCAACAAACTCCTCATATTCCTGATAACTGTCAGTGGGCGTTGTTTTTGCGGAATCATGACGAATTGACCTTAGAAATGGTCACAGATGAAGACCGGGATTTTATGTATCGCGTCTATGCCCAAGACCCGGTAATGAGATTAAATTTAGGTATTCGCCGCCGACTAGCACCATTATTAGGCAATGACCGCCGCCAAATCGAATTACTCAATAGTTTATTATTATCCCTGCCAGGAACACCGGTAATTTATTATGGTGATGAAATTGGCATGGGTGATAATGTTTATTTAGGCGATCGCAATGGTGTAAGGACTCCCATGCAGTGGAGTTCTGATCGTAACGCTGGTTTTAGCCGCACCAATCCCCAGCGCTTACATTTACCTGTAATCATTGACTCAGAATACCACTATGAAGCAGTCAACGTGGAAGCTCAACGGGCTAACTTTAATTCTCTGTGGTATTGGATGAAACGGTTAATTGCGACTCGGAAGCGATTTCAGGCTTTGGGTAAAGGCAACTTTGAATTATTACACCCCAATAACCGCAAAGTTTTCGCTTTTAGTCGCACCTACGACGAAGAACATATAGTAGTAGTTGCTAATTTATCTCATTATGTGCAAACCGCAGAATTAGATTTATCAGACTTCAAGGGATTAGTCCCAGTGGAAATTTTTGGTTATACAGAGTTTCCACCCATTGGGGAATTACCTTATTTTCTCAGTTTGAGTCCCTACGGATTTTACTGGTTTGTCCTCAAACGTCAACCTAGTTTAACTCAACCACCGAAACCCCAAGCCGAGTTACCTACATTGGTGGTGAATGAACAATGGCAAAATGTAATTTCACAACGAGATTTAAAAGGGGTTCTGGAATCGACGCTGCGGGATTATCTCTATACCTGTAAATGGTTTGGTGGTAAAAATCGAACTTTGCAATCAGTACAAATTATAGAAGCGATCGCCATACCCTACAACCAGCAATTAGCCCAGATGGTCTGGTTACAGGTAGATTACATCGAACGCAACCACGAAACTTATTTATTATTTTTAGGTTATGCGTCAGGGAATCAAGCAATGCAGCTGTTGTCAGAAATGCCCCAAGCGGTAATTTCACGTCTGCAAGTGCAAAAGCAGACTCCAGAAGCGGGAATTTTATTTGATGCTTTAGTAGACCCAGATTTTCTGAGTGCCTTATTAGATGCCATTGCAGGTCATGGTTTATATAAAGGCATCACCGGAGAATTATTTGCTACAACCACTGATTTATTCTCACGGTTATATGCTGAGGGTACAGACCATGAACCAAGCATCCTCAAAGCAGAAGAACAAACTAACACTTATATAGTATATGGCGATGCCTTGTGTTTAAAACTCTTCCGAAAATTTGAAGAAGGGATGCACCCAGATTTAGAAATACGGCGTTTTCTGGGTGAGAAAAAACGTTTACAACATTTTCTCCCAGTAGCTGGGGCTTTAGAATATCGTCGTCCCCAGAGATTTGGGGATAGTCCCGCCCTACCCATGACTGTAGGCATATTACAAGAATTGATTTTAGATCCTCGCAGTGGTTGGGATTACACCCTAGATAGCCTGCGTCATTATTTTGACTTGGTGACGACAGAACAAGCAACTGTGACCGAAGTTCCCATCCCATCAGGTTCTCTACTAGATTTACAAATAACTGATTTTCCCGATTTGGCTATCCAAACCATGAATTCCTACCTTCCCAATGCGGAAATGTTAGGTAAATCCACAGCTGAACTGCATATTGCCTTAGCTACAAATACAGATAATCCCGATTTTGCGCCAGAACCCTTTTCATCCTTTTACCAACGTTCAATATATCAAGATGCGCGCAACCTCACCGGGCGAGTTTTCCGCTTGCTTAGAGAACGGGCAAAATATTTACCGTCGCACACCCAGGAATTAGCAGCCGATGTGCTGAATAGACAGGAAGAGATTTTGGCACGTTTTCAGTTAGTTGTGCATCAAAAAATTATCGCCCGGCGGACTCGTTATCATGGGGACTATCATTTAGGGCAACTGCTGTATACTGGCAAGGATTTTATTATTACTCATTTTGAAGGTAAGGCAGCGCGTAGTTTGAGTGAACGCCGCCGCAAGCGATCGCCTTTGCGAGATATAGCCAGAATGCTGGTATCCTTCAATTATGCTGTGCATCAAGCTTTGCGCTATGAAATAGAAACGGGGATGATTCTTGCTGAGAATCTGCCTTTGATGGAACAATGGGCGCAGTTTTGGTATACCTGGGTGAGTAAGGCTTTTTGCAATTCTTATTTAGCAACTGCAAGGGGAAATGAGTTTTTACCAAAAACCCAAAAGGAATTACAATTACTGCTTTTTGCTTATCTGTTAGAAAAGGCGATTGAAGAACTCGGACATGAACTTGAGTATCATCTAGATGATGTAGAAATTCCCCTGCAACTAATTTTGCAATTATTAGAGAGTTTGTAGTCAGGACTTTAGTCCTCTCCAGTCGTTTTGATCCCCCCAACCCCCCTAAACTGACAGGTGTAGGTTTTTTACATTCTCGTGAGGGTAAGACAAGGTGGACAAGGAAGGATAGTAGACAAG
>PWQB01000748.1 GCA_003556955.1 Nostocaceae cyanobacterium CSSed10_463m | reverse complement strand
TTTGCTGATATTCCCGGTTTAATTGAAGGTGCTTCCCACGGTGCGGGTTTGGGATACGATTTCTTGCGTCACATTGAACGCACAAAGGTTCTATTACACCTTATTGATGCGACTAGCGAAGATGTAATTGGTGAATATAAGACAATTAAGCAAGAGTTACAAGCCTACGGACGAGGTTTAGCCAAGCGTCCGCAAATTGTGGTTCTGAATAAAATTGATGCAGTTGATAGGGAAACCGTAAATTTAGAAGCTTTAGCTCTCGAACTAAATCATCTCTCTTTGTCTCCAGTTTTCTTAATTTCAGCAGTTACCCGTACAGGTTTAGAACCAATGTTACAAGAACTTTGGGGAATACTTGACCAAATGAATGAGGCTGAAAAAGTGGAGGTTTTGCAGTAATTAAACAGGCGTAAAAAAGTTTGTAGTAAGGGCTTTAGCCCTTTCTTTAATGCTCCAACTAAATGAGAACTTACGCACTAAAAAAGGCAATCATGTCTTTGCGATCGCTTCTTTCCGGTCGCAAGGACGAAAATACAGTTACAATTTTGGCTCAATCAGTATTTGAATAAAAATACAGCAAATTTTATCTAAGTAAGGTACACCAATAGCGGGCAAGATGCCCGCTCCACAAGAGTTTTATAACTTATATCTGTACCTATTTACCTGCAATATGCCATATATTCTGTATATTTCCTAGAAATTGCTAAAACAGAAGTAGGGAAAATAATAGAAACGGACGAAGCCACAGCTTGGATGAATCAGCAACTTGCAGCCTTGGGGGTGGAAATATTATGACCATTGCACAAGAACAACGCCAATATTCACTAGAAGAATACCTAGAAATAGAGGTCAATTCCCAGGAAAGACATGAATATATTGATGGAGAGATGATTCTGATGGCGGGGGGAACACCAAATCATAACCAAATTGCTGGGAATTTTTATGCTTCACTGAATTTTGGTGTTAAGCGTCAGCCTTATCGAGTATTTATTGCAGATCAACGCCTATGGATACCTAACAGGCGCATTTACACTTACCCTGATGTGATGGTGGTGCAAACTCCTTTAGAATATCAAGAAGGAAGAAAAGATACTCTCATTAACCCGGTGATGATTGCTGAGGTATTATCAAAGTCTACTAAAAGTTATGACCGGGTTGAAAAGTTTGCTGCTTATCGTTCTATTCCCAGCTTTTCTGAGTATGTTTTAATTGACCAGTATACTATGCACGTTGAGCATTACTTTAAAACCGGGAATAATAAGTGGATTTTTTCTGAATATGATGATGCTGATGTGCTGTTAGGTTTGGCTGCTGTTCCTTGTCAGGTTTTAGTAGGGGATATTTATGATCAGGTTGATTTGAGTGTGGAGGAGTAGGAAAATTTCACGCAGAGGCGCAAAGGCGCAGAGGTTAGACTTTGAGAAACCAGTTTTGGCGATACATGAGATAAGCTATTGCTAGCCAGAATAAAAGGGTAACTAGGGCGAATAAGAATGAACCGTTGAGCGCACCCGCCCAAGATGCGAAAATGTTTTGGTAAATCCAATTGTAGGTGGTAATGGCGGTTTCACCTGTACCGATTTTGGTTCTGACTAAGATTTTAATTAATAATACTGATGCTGTGAAGAGGGCGATCGCATTTAATCCCATAATTTCAAAAGCCTTACTCCAACGCCGTATCTGTCGCACTTCAATTAGTTCATAGCAAGCTGCAAGCAATAGTAACGCCCAACCAGTACTATATATGACGTAGGAACTTGTCCAGAGTTTTTTGTTGATGGGGAATATCCACCCCCAAGTCCAACCAATAATTAAGCAACCAATCACAAATAATCCTAACCCGATGCTAGTACGTGTTATTACTGGCTGTTTGCGTATCCATTCCCCTGTAAAGTAGCCAGCCAGAACATTCACAATAGCCGGAATGGTGCTAAATAACCCCTCTGGATCTCCTAATCTTTCATACCCATCAGCAGCGTATAAGTGCGCTTGGGGAATAATTAACCTGTCAATATAAGCGCCAAAGTTACCTGTGCGAGTCAGTACACCTGCGCCATAGTCGGGAACTGGGACATACATCATGGTAAGCCAATAGCCGATGATTAATACACCTGCTAGTATCCATTGTCCTTTGGGTGGTAGTTTGAGAACTGCAAGAGAGGCAACCAGGTATGTTAAACTTATACGCTGCAATACTCCCATAATGCGGATATTACTTAAGTCAAAAGTCCAAATTCCCTGATTCCAAAAGCCATTGAGTAGCAACCCCAAAACAAAGAGGATAGCGGCGCGGCGGAATATTCGCAAGTATATTTTTTCGCTATACTTTGAGAAGGAAAAGGACATGGCGACACCGACAATAAACAGAAAGAAGGGAAATACTAAATCTGTTGGTGTGCATCCGTGCCAATCTGCATGAGCTAGGGGAGGGTATACTTCACCTGCTACTCCTGCCATATTGACTACAATCATAGCAGCAATGGTAATTCCGCGAAAAACATCCAGTGAGGACAGGCGCATAAAGGGGATTTTTCTGTTTAAGGAGTTGTCTTAAATCCTTCTGTACATACCATTTAAAAAGCACTATTTTAGCTAATTGATAAATATCTTAATTTTGTTAACGCTAGACTAATACAAGCTACAAAAAACTCAAAATGCAGCTAGCACCACTGTTCCCATTTTTTTATCGCATTCTCCAACCGAGTTTTCCTAATTGTCTTTGGAGTGGTAATGCTTATCATAAGGCGATCGCACTCACTTTTGATGATGGACCGCACCCGGAATACACACCCCAAGTATTGGCTGTATTAGACCGTTATCATATTAAAGCTAGTTTT
>PWQB01000637.1 GCA_003556955.1 Nostocaceae cyanobacterium CSSed10_463m | reverse complement strand
CACAAGCATATACAATGACTTTGTCAGATGTTGGAATAACGCCAGACATCCTTTCCGTTGGCTCAAAAGAACCGCTTGTGTAACGAGATTAATAATTAGGATTGCTTAAGTTCTAATTAAACATCATAATAAATCTTTGTGAAAACGCACAAAATAATCTACTGGCAATTTTTGCTAGATTAAGAGGTTATTTTATGCAAGCTCACAAAGAATTTTTTTTTAATAACGAGATTACTAACAAGGAGTTAAACAATGCCTTTTTTCACGGCTGAGGATGGTGTCCCTCTTTACTATACAGATGAGGGTCAAGGTCTTCCCATTTTCCTGATTCACGGGATCACGATGAACCACAAGTTTTTCCAACACAACACCCCTGTATTGGCAAAGACTCATCGTGTAGTGACGATGGATATTCGTGGACACGGGTATTCAGGCAAACAAGAACTTAATTGGACGCTACGCCAAGCCGCTAGGGATGTCCGCAAGCTCATCGACCATTTGAATTTAAGTGATGTCACCCTCGTGGGATGGTCAATGGGAACTATGCTCATTCACAACTATTTTGATCAATTCGGTGGCGAAAACCTGAAAGGGGCAGTATTTATGGACATGGCTCCCTATCTACTCCAAGCGCCTGATTGGGAACACCCAATGTTTGGTAACTTAGATTGTCAGGCAGCTATCAATGTATCTCGTGATATCCTCAATGATCGGCTGACAACTTTAGAATCCTTAATCCCCATCAGCTTCAAAGCTGGTCAGCTACCTGATATGGCTACCAAGGAATTTTGGATTCGGGAGTCAATGTTAACACCAAGTAGTGTGATGCTTGCTTTCTGGCTAGGAATGGTAGCTTCCGATTGGCGTTCACAACTCGCACAAATTCCTGTCCCCGTGTTGCTTTGCTATGGTTCACAAAGTCTATTTTTCCCCACCCAATTGGGTAAAGAGATGCAGACTCTTATCCCAAATAGTCACCTTGTCATGTTTGAACAAAGTGGCCATTCCCTATTTTGGGAGGAACCAGAATTATTCAATGCTGAGGTAGCACGCTTTGCTGGTTAATTAAGCTAAAAAAAGCCGATTCGACATAACATCTTTACAGCGATTTTCAGGTAAATGAACCACATCTTTTTTATCTCACGCAGAGGCGCAGAGGCGCAGAGAGAAATACTTGAGTGTGGTCTAAATACATGAAAACTGCTGTAAATAAAACTCTTGTGGGATGGGCATCTTGCCCATCCCTATTCTTTTCACCATTCTCAGCACTCTTCATTGGATGGTTTGATGAGAAAAATTAGAAAATATTTCTTCTACAAATCTGCATAAAAATATCAAGTCAAAACTATTGATTAAGTGAAGGCGTTAAAAGTTGCCTACACAAATTGAATTACAAGGAATAAAAGATATGTTTTCCCTAGCACTTAAATCTTTAACACTGGGTACTATGGTTGCATTGTCTACTGCAACTACCGTTTTAGCCCAAGTACAGGTACGTCCAGTAATCGCACAAAGAACAAACTTTAGTTGTGGGTCTGATATGAAGACCTATGTAGTTAGACCATTAGATAATCGTCAAGGGACTGGGATTCGCTGCGTCAAATTAAGCGAAGGTAAGCCAGGAAGTAGAATTCCTCAATTAGCATGGTATGGCGAAGGAAATTGGAGTGGTTCAACTTATCGCCATGTTGGACACGCTTTTTTCAAAGGTTCTCGACTTGTGGGTTACGCTTCTGATATTCATGGGAACGGTGAAAATATCAATAATAATTTCCCCAATGGTGATATCAATATCCAAATGGTCAACCCATCAACCATTCGTGTCACTGGTGCATGGAATGAACAATGGCATTTAGTTTCAGCTACTAACTATCAAGCATTACCCAGACCAAAAACTTGTGGGAGATATTTCGATGAATACCAAGTTTCTGACCTGAATGGTAAACGTCAAGGTGAGGGCTTACGTTGCGTTTTGCGGGTAGGGATGGGAAATACTACTTGGTTTGGTAATGGTAATTGGGGAAATTCCACTTATTCCCATCTGGGAACCCGGTCTTTTAATGGTCACGGTGCGAGTGATATTTGTGGTACTGGTTTCGGTTCAATTTGTAATACCTTTGGCTGGGGTTCTGTGAAATTAAATCCTGTAACTGGCGGTTTTAATGTCACAGGTGCTTGGAGTGAAAAGTGGCGAAGATAGGCAGGGGAGCAGGCTTGCCCTGAGCGCAGTCGAAGGGGAGCAGGGGGGATAAAGAACAAATATGGTCTGATGAAATGGAGCAATTTATTTTCTGGAAATCCCATAATCAACCTCAGCGCCACTCTGGGTTAAAAATTAGATTTGAAACATCCCCTGTGGATTTACAGTTAAGAGCGATCGCCTTTGCAATCCCTCACGATATAAAATTTCATTGGCTGCTAATAAGCCACTACTGACAGCCCGTTCCATTAAACCACAAGGAAAAGGCATTTTCACCCAGTCCCCAGCAAACATTAAGTTAGCAATACCAGAACTAGATTCTGGACGTTCAGCATAACTTTGGGGTGGATAGCCTGAAAAGTTACGTTGATTGACGATTTCCCGATGCAGCATTGTGGCTTGTTTTAACTCAGGGACAATTTCATATAGTTCCTGTTCAAATGTGGTTAATAAAGCTGCTTGGGTAGGAAATTCCTTTTCCTTATAACAATAGGCGTGTAACTCCACCACACTCCCACCTGTGCGTTCTGACCAATCAATAAATTGTTGTTGGATGCGATGATAAAGAGTGATGCTGTCTGTTAATGAATAGCCAGATAAAGAAGTAAAATTACTTTGTTCCCATTCAAAATCTCGGT
>PWQB01000216.1 GCA_003556955.1 Nostocaceae cyanobacterium CSSed10_463m | reverse complement strand
TAGAAGCTCTAGAAATTAACCTAGAAAGTCAGTTATTTTCTTGGCGCAGTCTGAAAAAACCTTTTTGGCAAGCTGTCCGCTTTGGTGGGATGGGCGTTATCATAGGCTGGATATTAAAATCCTGTGCTGGGTAATCCCAATCTTGGCAGGATTAAATTATGGCAAAGTGCTGAGTGCTGGGTAGGGGCGGGTTTATAGATAAGCTCAATTACTAATAATAATTTTAATAAACCCGCCCCAATGCCTTAACCCCAAGGCGGTTGCTATAAATGTTAATATTATTTAATATCTGTCTGTTCTGACTTGACAAAATACCAGTTATATAATATGTTAAACCGACGAATTGCTGAAGTATTGCGGAGTGGTGAACCTGATGATTCTCTCGTTATTCAAGGCTGGGTAAGAACGAAACGCGAGTTAAAAGGATTTGCTTTTATAGAAGTTAATGACGGTTCATCACTAGCTAATTTGCAAGCCGTAATTAATCAGGATTTACCAGACTACGAAGCTATTCTGAAAAAGATTAATACAGGTGCGGCTGTAGAAGTTAGTGGGGTACTGGTAGCTTCTCAAGGTAAGGGACAGCGCATTGAATTACAAGCCCAAGCCGTGAAGGTCTACGGAGAGGCTGACCCCGAAACTTATCCTCTGCAAAAGAAACGCCACTCCTTTGAATTTTTACGCACAATTGGACATTTGCGATCGCGCACTAATTCCTTTGGTGCAGTTTTCCGAGTCAGAAACGCCTGTTCTGCGGCCATTCACGAATTTTTCCAACAAAGAGGCTTTTTATGGGTACATACACCCATAATTACAGCTAACGACTGCGAAGGCGCAGGAGAACTATTCAGCGTTACCAGCTTAGATTTAAAAAACATTCCCCGCACAAAAAGCGAAGCAATAGATTACACCCAAGACTTTTTTGGTAAACCCACATATTTAACAGTTAGTGGACAGTTAGAAGCAGAAGTCATGGCCATGGCCTTTTCTAACGTCTACACCTTCGCCCCTACCTTCCGTGCAGAGAATTCTAACACCTCCCGCCACCTCGCCGAATTTTGGATGGTCGAGCCAGAAATGGCATTTTGTGACCTAGAAGGGAATATGGATTTAGCCGAAGCATTTCTGAAACACGTTTTTAAATATGTCTTAGAAAAATGCCCAGAAGACATGGAATTTTTCAACCAGCGCATTGATAAAACCGTCTTAGAAACAGCCGATAATATTATTAATAATCAATTTGAGCGCTTAACTTATACAGAAGCCGTCAAATTATTAGAAAAAGCCGATGTCAAATTTGAATATCCAGTTAATTGGGGCTTAGATTTGCAATCAGAACATGAACGCTATCTAGCCGAACAACTGTTTAAAAAACCCGTAATTGTCACAGATTATCCCGCCCAAATCAAAGCCTTTTATATGCGTGTGAACGATGATGAAAAAACCGTGCGCGCAATGGATATTCTTGCACCTAAAATTGGCGAAATTATTGGCGGTTCCCAGAGAGAAGAACGCCTAGAAGTTTTAGAACGCCGCATTTTAGCCCAAGGAATGCAACCAGAAGACTTGTGGTGGTATATGGATTTACGCCGTTATGGTAGTGTTCCCCATGCTGGTTTCGGCTTAGGTTTTGAAAGACTCGTGCAATTTATGACCGGGATGGCAAATATCCGCGATGTTATACCCTTTCCCCGCACACCCCAAAGCGCCGAATTTTAGTCATAATTAATGGTGGGTTACGGCATAAATATATTGCTGATACTGGAAATTAATCATATTCACGTGCCTAACCCACCATTAACCCAAAGAAGATAGAATGGTGATAATTATCTTCCGATAAGGTCGAGAATATGAGTAAAACATTAACAATTCAATTGTCAGATGAGTTAGAACATCAATTAAAAGCTGAAGCTGAAAAACTCAACTTATCTTTAGAAGAATTAGTTTTACAATCCCTTGGTAAAACACTGAAGTTGCAAGATTCTGATGAAGAAGACCCTGTTTTACCTTTATTGGGGACATTAAGATTTGAAAATTCTGATATTGGAGAGAATCATGATCAATATCTCCAAGAAAGCGGAGAACAGGAGTTAAAAATTGCCGAATAAGGTTTTTATAGATACTTCAGGGTGGGCTAACTTATTCGTTTCTACTGAATCTTACCATCAGCAAGCAAAGCAGTGGTTTGAGGCAGCACGAAGACAAAATTTAGAAATGATCACAACCAATTATATTGTAATTGAACTGGTGGCATTGTTAAATAGTCCCTTGCGTGTACCGCGTCCACAGTTATTTAAATATGTCGATGCTGTGAGAAATGCTCCTTATATCAGCTTAATTCATATTGATGCAGCAATAGACACAGCAGCTTGGAAGCTTGTGAAAACAAGAGAAGATAAAACTTGGTCTTTGGTAGATAGTACCTCTTTTATAGTTATGCAACAGTGTGCTATTCAACAGGCATTAACTACAGACCATCATTTTGAGCAAGCTGGCTTTATTCGTTTGTTGAAATCTGAATAAATAAATAGTCCAGTAGTGGCGTGACAAGCTTAAAATATTGCAAAAAATTGTAGGTTGGGTTGACGTTAGGAAACCCAACATCATTGGTCGCGTTGGGTTGCGCTGCGCTTAACCCAACCTACTTCTAATGCACTATTTTAGGCTTGTAACGCCACTACAGTTATTTGATAGGGTTATTTGCAGTTACCCAGATGGAAGATTTGCGTGGGGTGATGTAGTGATAATTTTAGGTGATATCCGGGTTGGAACATCGCAGTTGAGGACTGTATGATGAATTATGAATTATGAAGTTTGAATTAAAAAAATCCAAATTTAGC
>PWQB01000460.1 GCA_003556955.1 Nostocaceae cyanobacterium CSSed10_463m | reverse complement strand
TGGAGGAAGGTAGACAGGAGGGTAGACAAGAAGGTAGACAAGAAGGTAGACAAGAAGGTAAACAGGAAGGTAAACAGGAAGGTAAACAGGAGATAGCTATCAACTTGCTAGCAGAAGGAATGACAATTGAAGCGATCGCTCGAATTACTGGTTTATCTGTGGAAGTAGTGCAACAGTTACAGAGTCAACAAGCTGATACTCAAGCATAGCTGTCTCTGCACTGATGCCAAAAATTAGCTAAAAGCATTCAAATTAACAGTGTATTCGTCCATCGGTAGCAAACGCCAATTAGAGCTACCATCGAGTTCTAACACATACTCATGGTACTGCAACAAACTAGGGCGGTGTCCCACACTAATTAATGTAGTGCCTTTAGCTTTTAATTGTTGATACAAATTCTTTTCATTAGCTAAATCCAGCGCACTGGTAGCTTCATCTAAAATCACATAGTTAGGTAAACTCAGCAGTAGTCGCGCAAAAGCCAAGCGCTGTTGTTCTCCTAAAGACAGGACATTTGCCCAGTCCAACTCGACCTCAAAGCCACCAACTCGTTCTGGTAACTCAGCCAAATTTACCTCTTCTAAAATATCACGCATTTTGCTTTCACTGATATCATTGTCAGGATTGGGGTAGAGTAACTGACTCCGCAGCGAACCCAATACCATATAAGGACGTTGGGGTAAAAACATCATGTCTGACAAAGCTGGGCGGATAATTTGACCAGTACCCGCATTCCATAATCCGGCGATCGCTCTTAATAAAGAACTCTTACCACTACCACTATTTCCCACAATTACCAAACCCTCACCAGCCTGTAAGCTGAATGGTAAATCACGTACCAAAGTGCGTTCATAGTTGGGAGTCATCAGAGTGACACTACGCAACTCAATTCGAGAATCTTCTGTAACATCGATAGTTCTCATTCCTGGTGGCTGTTGGTCGGTGCTATCCAGCACCTCGTCTAAGTCGCCCATCCGTTCAATACCGGCTGCAAAAGCAGTTAAATTTTCAAATTGACCCACCACCACCGATAAAGCTCTAAAAATTTGACTGAAGGCGATCGCCGCTTGGGTAAATGTGCCAAAATCAGTCTGACCAGCGAAGTAAATAGGTGCAATCACCAAATAAGGTAACGCAGAAACAAAATAATTATAGCTAGTCGTAAAAAACCCTAAATTACGTTGCCAATTGATTAACAAATCAAAGTTGACAATCGCTCGCATAAAACGCTGTTTTAGCTGAAGTATTTCTTCGGTTTCACCTTGATAAAAAGCAATAGATTCAGCATTATCTCGAACATGAATTAGTCCATAACGAAAATCAGCTTCTCGTTTAAGTTGATTATAGTTAATACCAATTAATCGCTGACCAATCCAAGCCGTAACAACTGTTCCCAGAATTGCATAGATTACCAGCGCCACCGATAAAGAAACTGAGATAGATAATAAAACCCCAGTAAAAGACACTAAAGTAATAATTGATGTCAGAATCAGCAGCGTAAAAGATAAGCTAGTACGAGTAAATGACCTGATATCTTCAGCAATTCGTTGGTCTGGGTTATCAATTTTTTGATTAAAATTAATCTGGTAATAAGCCCGATTTTGGAAATATTTATTTAAAAAATGGTTGGTCAACCACTCCCGCCATTGCAATCCCAACTTGTCTTGTAGATAGCCATACATGACCACAATGGGAGTACCAATGACTAATAACCCAGCATAAAAGGCGATGAAGCGCCAAAAAGTTGATACCTCCCCTGTTTGAGGATAAGTAGCTAGAGCAGTATCAATATTGCGGAAAATAAAGCTAATAGCAACATTAATCGCATTAACTGCTAAAGCCAAGAGTAGCAAAAGTCCTAATAATCCCCTAGCCTGCCATTTTTTTTCTGAAAACCAGTAGGGTTTGGCAACCTTGAGAAATTTCTGCCACAATTCAGGGTTTAATCGTTTGGGCGGAGTTGTTGTTGTACTCATGATTAATTTCGAGAATATCTAACTCTAATATAAAAATATAGCCTGCCCACCAGTGACAGGCTATATTGTTCGTAGTCGGGACTTTAGTCCTGAAGATAAGGCTTTAGCCTTGAATACAAACTTCTAATTATCTACATTATGTTGTTCTACTTTGGCAATTTCCAGCAGCGTTTTTAAAACCGAATCTGGATTGAGACTAATAGAATCAATTCCCTGTTCTACTAAAAATTGGGCAAATTCTGGGTAATCGCTGGGTGCTTGTCCACAAATACCGATTTTGCGGTGATTCTTCTTCGCAGATGCTATGGCCATTGTTACCATGCGCTTCACAGCCGGACTGCGTTCATCAAATAACCGCGCCACCAAGGCTGAATCCCGATCTAAGCCTAATGTTAGCTGAGTTAAGTCATTGGAACCAATAGAGAAGCCATCAAACACTTCGGCAAACTCATCAGCCATAATCACATTACTGGGTAACTCGCACATTACATATACTTGCAAGTCGTTCACACCCTGTTTTAAATCATTTTTGGCCATTTCCGCCAACACTAACCGCCCCTCATCGGGAGTGCGACAGAAGGGAATCATCGGGATCAGGTTAGTCAAACCCATTTCGTCCCGCACGCGCTTGATAGATTGACACTCTAGGGCAAAAGCTTCTTGATATCCTGGATCATAGTAGCGTGATGCACCCCGCCAACCCAACATGGGGTTTTCTTCTTTAGGTTCAAATTGCTGACCCCCTAAAAGATTGGCGTATTCATTACTTTTAAAATCTGACATTCTGACAATTACTGGTTTAGGATAAAAAGCCGCCGCAATTCTTCCTATACCTTGGGCTAATTTATCGACAAAATACTGGGG
>PWQB01000068.1 GCA_003556955.1 Nostocaceae cyanobacterium CSSed10_463m | reverse complement strand
TAGGCAGGATAGGGAACTTGGGGCCTACTTGAGGGTACTGAATTTTGAGACTTAGCAAAAGAACTATCAAGCTGCTGACGCTAATAATGATTCCGACAGTGGGAGTCCATTCGGGTGTGACGGGAACAGATGCGGCGGCTAGTAAGGTTGATAAAAACAAACTGGTATCTCCTAAATGACAAAATTAATGTAGTCCTCCAAAATTATAAAGTTCCACAGCAAACAACCGAAAATTATTAGGAAATTTTCGAGTTTTATTTTCACCTACCAATATCTAAAATTTATATGCGGGTTAAAATTTGCGGTATTACTCAACCAAAACAGTCTGTAGCGATCGCCAATCTGGGCGCAACTGCACTAGGATTTATATGTGTCCCCACCTCGCCCCGCTACGTTACCTCAGAGCAAATTCGGGCAGCAGTGGCGCAATTACCGGAAAATATTGACAGAATCGGAGTGTTTGCCAATACCAGCATTTCTGAGATTAGCCAGATAGTGATGGATTCTGGATTAACTGGTGTTCAGTTACACGGTGACGAATCCCCTGAATTTTGCTCCCTGTTACGTCAAAGTCTGCCAAATGTAGAAATTCTTAAGGCTTTTAGAGTTCGCAGTCTTGAACATTTAGCTCAAGCCTCGAATTACACAAAATATATAGACACATTACTACTGGACGCTTATCATCCCGAACAGTTGGGAGGTACAGGACAAACTCTAGACTGGCAGATGTTAGAGAAATTTCAACCCAGTTGTCCTTGGTTACTAGCTGGGGGACTCACGCCAGATAATGTAGTAACTGCCTTAAATCAAGTCAAACCAGACGGTATAGATTTATCTAGTGGTGTAGAACTTAAACCAGGTGATAAAGATTTAGATAAAGTAGCACTGCTATTTGAGAATTTAGGTTGTCTGTTGAGGGACTGACAATAAAAAATTTCCAAATTGTGGGGTGGGTTAAAACCCTAGTCCGTAACAGACCATTATCCTTACAGCAGTTTTTACTCATTTAGACCACACTATTGTTGATGTATTTCCTTCTTCCTTTGCGTCTTTGCGCCTTTGCGTGAAATTTTAAAGTGTAGTTCATTTACCTGAAAATCGCTGTAAGTTTATGGTGGGTTACGCTGCGCTTTAGCGGAGCCATGCCCCCAGGGCTATACCCACCCTACTCCCTACTACTCCCTACTACCCACTCCCTAGAAAAATGCAGGTTGGTGACGAATTAAGTTAAAGAACTCTTCACGAGTTTTTTGGTCTTCTTGAAATGCACCAACCATTGAGCTAGTGACAGTCCAAGAACCAGGTTTTTGCACACCCCGCATAGCCATGCACATATGGGTAGCTTCCATTACCACTGCCACACCTTGAGGTTCGAGAATAGTCTGAATCGCTTCGGCTATTTGACGGGTTAATCTTTCTTGGACTTGTAAGCGGCGAGAATACATCTCCACAATGCGAGCCAATTTACTTAACCCGACAACTTTCTGGTTGGGGATGTAAGCAACGTGTGCTTTACCCATAAAAGGCAGCATATGGTGTTCGCAGAGGCTAAAGAAGTTAATATCCCGGACTAATACCATCTCGTTATGTCCTTCATCAAAGATGGCATCGTTAAGGAGTTCTTCCAGAGATTGGTTGTAGCCACTGGTGAGAAACTGCATGGCTTCTGCTACACGTTTGGGTGTTTTCAGCAGTCCTTCTCTTTCGGGATCTTCTCCCACTCCCACGATAATCGCTTTTACGCCCTCCATCATAGACTCCATTTCTGCCTCTGTGGGTGAGTGCAAATTGGGTTGTTGTCCGTTGTGGGTGTTGCGGTCGGGTTTGGGACTGATGGCTTCTAGCAAATCGGGACTGAGAGGAGATTTAGAGCCATTGGAACTGTTGGAACTAGCAATAGTCATGATGTGATTACTTGGTTATGGTTGGAATGATTAACGTTGTTGATTGGAGAATATCTATTTTTCCGGCTACAGTGGATAACAGGAACTAGTACCGCAGGGCGGAAGTCAAAAGTCAAAAGTCAAAAAGCTGACTCTATAGGCTTTTCATTGATTGCTGATGGTTGTCTTATTTACGCCGTGCTGTACTAGGCACACCAAGCGCACCAGAGTTAAATAAATATTCAACACTGCTGTAAGGGCGGGTTTACTAAGGATTTAGACGAACCACAGATTGACTCTTGAACCCGCCCCTACCCACTCAGCACTCTCTTGTACAGACGCGATTTATCACGTCTCTCCTAAGCACTCAGCACTCTAAAAATTGCCAGCACTGGATATTAGGGTTAATTCTTCAATAACAGCTTGGGGTGGTAGTAGGGCGGTGTAGAGAATTGACTGAGCTACGACTTCTGGCGTTAACATTTTTGAACGGTCAAAATCGGCATGGACGGTTCCTGTATCCCATAGTTCGGTATTAACAGCACCAGGACAAATCGCAGTAACGCGAATACTATTGGCACGTTCTTCTTGTGCTAGGGTTTGAGTCAGGGCTAATAAGCCAGCTTTACTAACGCAATAAGCGCCCCAACCAGGAAAAGCTTGTTTAGCAGCGACGGAGGCGACGTTAATAATCATGCCTTGTCTTGTTTGTCTCATTCCTGGCAAAACTGCCATACTGCACTCAAATACGCTGGTGAGGTTTAAATTTATGACTTGCTGCCAATCTTCTAGGGGGGTTTCAGTTAAGTTGGCGGTGTATGCCATACCAGCATTGTTGACTAAAATATCTATGCCCCCAAAGTCAAGGGCGATCGCCTCTATTTCTGCTTTTACTTGAGTGACATTTGCAAGATCAACAGCGTAAGCTTTGGCTACTA
>PWQB01000194.1 GCA_003556955.1 Nostocaceae cyanobacterium CSSed10_463m | reverse complement strand
CTGAATTTGCGATCGCAACTTCGTTTATTGGTTTTGTCTACGGTTTGCGAGATTTCTTTAAAGATATTTTCCCGGTTTCACAAGGTAAAACTTCTAATCGTCTACCACTTTATTCTCTAATTTTCCTACCTCCCATGAGTTTGGGCGCAATTAATCCCAGCATTTTTATCACAGCTTTAGATTTTGCGGGAACGTTTAGTATTTCGGTTTTAGGTGGGATAATTCCGGCGTTAATGAGTTGGAAGCAACGTCAAGAACCACATTTGAATATGCATCAATCTTTGGTTCCTGGTGGTAAGTTAACTTTAATTTCCATGATGGGAATTGCTTCCGTTTTAATTATGAAACAAATCCTGGTAATGTCTGGATATCTTTAACAGTTATCAGTTATCAGTTATCAGTTATCAGTTTAATCCCTGGTGAAATACCACATCAATTGATGATACAGTAATTTCCAAGTACATGAGGTACAGATATTAACTGTAAAACTCTTGTGGGGGAGGGCAAGGATTGCCCGCCCTTGTCTAATCAGATAAAATCTGATTTATCTGTGATAGCTTGCTTGGCGCGGCCATACCGGCTATTACCTCCTGATAACTGTTTACTGTTCACTGATTTAACCCCTCCCCGCAACCAGAGAGGGGAATTTTGCTCAAATCTTACCCAAACCTAATCTATCTAAAATGAAAGCGTCTTCAAAAGCGAGTTCTCGCAAGCTTTCATAACGTCCAGATGCGCCGCTATGTCCTGCACCCATGTTGGTTTTCAGCAGCAGCAGATGATTATCTGTTTTCAATTCTCGCAGTTTGGCTGTCCATTTGGCGGGTTCCCAATATTTGACGCGAGAATCATTTAAACCGGCGGTAATCAATAAATCTGGATACTCTTTGGCTTCTACATTATCGTAGGGAGAGTAGGATTTCATGTAGTCATAATATACTTGGTCGTTGGGATTTCCCCATTCTTCCCATTCCATTGCTGATAAGGGTAGGGAGGTATCCAGAATGGTGGTGACGACATCGACAAAGGGAACATTGGCGACTACAGCTTTAAATAAATCAGGACGCATATTGATAACCGCACCCATTAATAAACCGCCAGCACTACCGCCAGTAATTGCCAAGCGATCGCTTGTTGTCCAACCTTCAGCAATTAAATACTCTGCACAGGTGATAAAATCTGTAAAGGTATTCTTTTTCTGTAAAAATTTCCCTTCATCATACCACTTCCGCCCCATTTCTTCACCACCCCGAATATGAGCAATAGCAAACACTACCCCCCGGTCTAATAGTGTTAATCTGGTGTATGAAAACGATGCTGCATAAGAAGAACCATAAGCACCGTATCCTGTCAGCAACAAGGGATTTTTGCCATCTTTAGCAATTCCTGTTTTGTAAACAATGGAAATGGGAACTTTTGTTCCATCGTTAGCAGTGGCGATTAACCACTGACTCTGATATTGATTTTTTTCGTAACCTCCTAATACTTCAGTTTCTTTTTTCAACTCCCTCTGCTGGGTTTCCATGTTGTAATCAAACACAGATTGTGGGGTAATTAATGAAGTGTAATGAAACCGTAAAATATTAGTGTTAAATTCTGGGTTATTACCTTCATAAAATTCATAAGTCGGTTCGGGGAAAATAATATTATCTTCCTCACCTGTGGATAGATTTTGTACCCTTGCAGTTTGCAAACCGCCTTTTCTTTCATAAATTACCAAGTGATTAGCAAACAAACTCACACCTAATAACAGCACATCTTCGCGATGGGGAATAATGGTTTGCCAATTTTCTTGGGATGGTTTAGCTACGGGGGTTTTAACTAATTTAAAATTAGTAGCTTCGGCATTGGTGACGATGTAAAAGTTATCATTGTGATGGTCAACATCATATTCTACCCCTGTAGTGCGGGGGTGAATCAACTGAAATTCACTCTGGGGATGATTAGCATCTAAATAGTGAACTTCTGTAGTGATACTACTTTGCAGCATCATCAATATATATGCTTCGCTGCGGGTTTTGCCTACATATAAATGATAAATATCGTCTTTTTCTTCATAAATCAACACATCTGTTGTTGGGGAAGTTCCTAATGTGTGTCTCAAGAGTTGATAAGGACGATTAGCATCATCAATTTTGGTGTAAAATGCAGTTTGATTGTCATTTCCCCAAGCAAAGGAAAAATAAGTATCTGCAATGGTTTCAGGATATAACTTGTGTGTAGTTAAATCCAGAAAACACAGGGTATATTGTTCTGAGCCGCTAGTATCATAGGAATAAGCTAATATTTGATGATTGGGACTAACGACAAATACACCTAATTCAAAAAACTCGTGACCTTTGGCTAATTCGTTTTCATCAATTAGCACTTCTTCCGGCGCTGCTAAACTGCCTTTTTTGCGACAATGAATGGCATAAGCTTTACCTTCTTCTGTGCGAGAATAATAATAATATTCATCTTTGCGGTATGGCACTGATAATTCTGTTTCTTTAATTCGTGCCAGCATTTCATGATAAAGCTGGTTTTGCAGTGGTTCGGTATGCTGCATCATGGCTGCGGTGTAAGCGTTTTCTGCTTCTAGATAAGCAATAACTTTGGGGTTCTCTTGCTCCCGCATCCAAAAGTATTTGTCTATACGGCGATCGCCATGTAATTCTAAAACCACTGGCTGTTGTTCCGCAATGGGGGGTGTGACTATATTCGGTAAAACCTGCTTGTTATTCATAATTTTTAACCTATGGTAAATACACAGTAATTAATTGTTGAGAAAAGAAGATGAAGTAGAAGTTTTGGTTGGAGAATGAGGTTTTGTTTTTAATGTACACAATCCAATTGCTCAGACT
>PWQB01000135.1 GCA_003556955.1 Nostocaceae cyanobacterium CSSed10_463m | reverse complement strand
GATGCGCTGGTTTTGAACTTCTGCTAGTTCTCCTTTAAATTTTAACCACCATAATTCACCTTTAGCTAAAAGCTTCTCAATCCAATCATCTGATTGTGTAGTATTCGGTTCAATGCTATAAGTTACATAAATTCGCAGAAATTTGGGTTTACGAATCCCAGATTTAGTTAGTTCTTGGATTCTGGCTCGTTCTGCTGTTAATAAATATTTAATATCCCGTGATGGTGTCCGCTTTACTAAGTCGCCTAGTTCTGTTTGTCGTTGTTTGTCTGAACTAAATGAACCTATATGTAAGGTCATTTTTTCACCTTCAGGAATATCTTTTAAACCTGATTCAATATTATTAAATATCGTGTCTATTTGTTCAGATAGTAAAGTCGTATGAATCCCTCGACATTCAAACCCAAAGACAAAGCAGAACCTATCTTTTTGGGTGTCTTTGTTCAAAATATATGCACCGATATCACGACCGTCAAGCGCAATACGTAACATTGTCGCTAAATGTAAAGCATCCTCAAATGGTGTTAATCTACTTTCTTTGCCGGCGACGCTTAGGCTTTGTTTTCCGATTTTTTGCTTCATGGTTAATTTCTAACAAGCTTTGATAACGAGCAAAGCCTCTTGTCCAAGTGGGAACCCCGACAAATTTGCTTAAAAAGCGCCAACTCCTACCACCAGATAATATCCACCAAGTTGCGATTCCCCAACCTGCAATTAATGCTGTCCATAACCAGCGTTGAAAATCATCTGCAAAAATCCCCCCAAATACTCCGTTGACGACAAAGTAAGAGGCTAGAACAATGACCAACCAAGGAAAGATTTGGTCAGCAGGAATTGGCCCTAATGATGGTTGTGATCCTAAGATTTGATTGACTGGACGAAATTCTTGCTCTCGTTCTTGAGTCATATAGTAAAGTGCTGAGTGCTGAGTGCTGAGTAGAAACCAAATAGGGGCGGGTTTACAAATATGTTAAATTACCAATAATAATTTTAATAAACCCACCCCTACATCAAGGATTTCAGTAATCCACAATGTCTTAACCTCCTTGGCGGTTGCTATAAATTTTAAATTTGTAATGGGCTACGCCCCGCTTCCCTAACGTAATTTGTAATTACCGTTGTATTGGGGTTTTAAGCATTGAAGATTTATTTCATTTGCTCATTTGGATTCCCAGGGACTTATCTAATTACTGCTATCACCAATCACAAACCCTGTCAATACATCAGCAACAGTGACAGCAACAACAACTAATAAGGGAACTCTGGCGATACTTTGCCAATCTTCATCTTTACGCACTGCGTTAATCACACCAATGAGAGAAACTGCAATATAAAGTAAATAAATTGCCCTTAACACATTAAAAATTAAACTGACTGCTGGTTGGCTATTACCACTATCTCCTGTCCCTTGAGTTAAAGTATTGCGGAAAAAATCTTCAGCTTTACCAAAAAATTGGGCATTTGCAGGTGTGGCAAAATAGTCTAACCAGAAGAAACTAAGAATCACAGATACTGCCAAAATTTGTAATAATATTAGCCCTCGCTTTGGCAAATGCACTTGCTGTCCAACTTGTTGCAGGATTATGGCGATTAAACTACCAGTTAGTACACAAAAAAGTAGAATGGGACTTTTTAAACTCACTACGCCTAAAAACACAGCGCAAGCAATTAAAAACGGTACAGATTCAACCATGTTAAGATAAAATGATTTCCAAGTACCTCTCAATTGACCAGATGTTTTGTTGGTACTAGCAGTTAAACTTTGTCCGAGTCTTCTCACACTGGATTTTGTAGACATTTGCCTCCCCTCTTATCTGTAACAAAGATCAGTTGTATACATTCTTAAAAGTTTTACCATTCAATAGGGGCTAATTTTCATATTTAAGTAATAATTTTAGATCACCAAAATATAATATGGGTTCAAGTGTTACCTTTTATTAAGAATGTGTTAATGAATTGTTAAGATTTAATTAAAATCAGATAAGGTTTATTAATCTGTGAATAACTACTTCATACTGTCAATCATTAAGTATGCAATCCTCAGTTGCTATCCACTGATGGACAGGATTTAGCAGTTCCCCTGTTATGTAGTGT
Source organism: Nostocaceae cyanobacterium CSSed10_463m (assembly GCA_003556955.1). Next base: position 751 of record PWQB01000135.1, on the reverse strand, counting down.
TCGGTTAAAGACTGCTCATGAAGACCGCAGGGGGCAAGAGGAAAGAGAATTTTCCGGTTTTTGCACCGATGCGCGAATTATAAGTAATTAGGCGAACATGATATTAGAGACTTAACTGTTGAAAAACAGGCAAGTTATCCCTGAGCCATCTGCTTTAAAAAGGCGGATTCGGTTCATTTTCTACAGGTGCGGGATCTAGGGGTTCATTTTCGGGTGGTATTTCTTGAAGTGTTGATAAACTACCAATTTGACAATTAGGATTTCTCCTACCCCGAAATGTGAATGTGCTTCCGTTCTGACGGATACCCTGACCAGATATTCTCCTCCCAGTAGCGGAAACGGAACCATTCATTCCTATGCCTGCTAAGGTTACAAACCTACCATTACTAAAAAACCTGGTTCTACGTACCGCCTGAAAGTTACGAGACCTACTTGGTTCATATCTGAAGATACCCATTAAGTTATCGACGCTTAAAGTATTATTTTCCCGAAACCTATAACACGTGGTAAACGTATTTCCATTCCTGTTCCTCCCTTCAACTTGAAAAATTTGGCCTCGTAGTTGTGAGCTTGCTGAGTTTGTCGAAATATCTGAAGTTTCTCCTAATGCTACTCCTCCGGATATTACCATTATTCCAATACTACCACTGAGCAAAAAATCCCGTACTTTAGTGATTTTCATGGTTAATATCTGCGTGCTTGGTATTCGGCTTCACTAAAGGCATTATCAGGACATAAACCTATATATTTC
>PWQB01000379.1 GCA_003556955.1 Nostocaceae cyanobacterium CSSed10_463m | reverse complement strand
ACCAATTCACATAAGGTAAATCATAGCCCCCTCCTCGCTTGCGGGGAGGGGGTTGGGGGTGGGGTTCTTGTACTCAAGTTCGCAATTTCTTGCTAGTATCTACAGGCATCATATAGATAGATGGATATACAATACTTTTCGGTTAAGGAGTGTAGAGACGTTACACGGAACGTCTCTACAAGGGTTTTCGGCTCACGAATTTGCTTAACCGAACAGTATTGGATGGATATATATAAAGAGCAATTTTCAAATGACCATATACTTTTACAAGGTGTGGCAACCTTATGGCTGTTTTTCTAACTTTTCTCCCCACGGCATCCAAATGCAAGGTACTTACTGGCCTACGGTGGAGCATTATTATCAAGCGCAAAAATTTGTGGGTAGTGTGGATGCAGTAATTATACCTATAATTCAGGCTGCGGAAACCCCCGAAGAAGCTGCTGCTTTGGGACGTTGCCATACTCGCCAACTGCGTTCAGACTGGGAGATTGTCAAAACAACAGTGATGCGAGAAGCTGTACTCAAAAAGTTTTTGACTCATCTAGAGATTAAAGAAATTCTTTTGGCGACTGGTAATGAAACACTGGTAGAAAATTCACCCAATGATTATTTTTGGGGTTGTGGTGCAGAGGAAACTAGTCAAAACCATCTTGGCAAAATTCTGATGAGTGTACGTGCAGAAATCCGCCAATCTAGAGTTTTTACGACTATGCCAGCAGAAAGCTCACCAGCCAAACCCTGACCTTGGTAAGGCTTCAGCTACAATTAGTGGCGAGTAGGGGCGAGTTCTATCTCCCACTAATTGTTTTTAACTAGTAAGAAAAATCAGGTAATAGTTATTATTTTGCAGCAGAATATTGTCACGCCCAAAATTTAAGAATTTATTTATTATTGTAATTATTGTGTTAACTTTTGTAACATTATTCCTGAATTACCCTAAATGATATAGATGAACCTTTAAAGATTCTTTACCTACATATTATTACTATATACATTTGGATATGAAAGTTATAATATGAAGTTATTAATAAACTTTTCTTAATTTTTAAATTTCTCATAAACGTTCTTGTATCAATTTTAAGTGTGCCAGCAATGGGATTTACCGATAACTTAAACGGTTTGCAGCCAACTCTCAATCAAGAAAATTTACTGCATCGGATTACAAATCAGATTAGGCGATCGCTGGAACTGCAAGAGATATTAGCTGCTACTGTTGACGAGGTGCGTTCATTCTTGGCTACAGACCGAGTAATGGTCTATCGATTTGACGCTGATGGCAGTGGTGAAGTGATTGCCGAATCGATTCAAGAACAGCGTCTACCATCGCTCTTAGGGTTGCACTTCCCAGCAGATGATATCCCCAAAGCAGCCAGAGAGTTGTTTCTGAAAACAAGGCAACGTTCCATAGTGGATGTAGCTAGTGGGCAAATAGGACTATCACCGCTAAAAAACCGGGAAACTGGGCAATATTTCCCACAAGAAAATATTTACTATCGACAGATCGACCCATGCCATATTCAATACCTAACGGCAATGGGCGTACAGTCTTCGCTGGTAGTGCCAATTATACATCAAGAAACGGGACAACAAGGGGAAGTAAAGCGGCATCTGTGGGGATTGTTAGTGTCTCATCACAGCCAACCACGCACGATTTTGAAGCGGGAATTAAAAATAGTCCAACAAGTTGCCGATCAAGTAATGATTGCGATCGCTCAAAGTAACTTGCTCACCGAAGCCCGTACCCAGCAACAGCAAGAAGCCACAATTAACAAAGTTACCACGCTGCTGCATAAACTACCCACAATCCAATTACAAGAGGCACTAGAAGCAGTCATCACCGCATTTAATGCCATAGGTGGGAGAATTTACATTGATCACAGTGGCAAAACTTACACATCAGGAGAACAACCACAACTACCCTCCGACTCAGAAAATACAACCATTGAAAAACATCCAGCATGGCAAAACTGGATAACTGAATTTAACCCAGGTGATACTTGGGCAATTACCGATCTTTACAAAGAACAACGTTTGCGGAGTTTGACTACTGCATTCCAACCCACTCAAATTCGCGGACTGCTGGTAATTCCCTTACATCATCGTCAAAATTTCATTGGTGTGATTAGCATCTTTCGCCCAGCCTATGACAGCGAAATTTTGTGGGCGGGAAGACATGATCCTAATCAGCGCCAACAACTACCCCGGTTGTCCTTTCAACTTTGGCGAGAACAAAGAAAGGGGCAAGCACGGCAATGGAAACCCGAAGAAATTGCCCTGGGAAAAGCTTTGTCTGATCACTTTTCAATGGCAATTCACCAGCAGCAAATGTATAAACAGGTACAGGCGCTCAATACCAACTTAGAATTTCGCGTCCAAGAACAAACTGCTGAAATAGAAAAATCATTGCGGCTGACTAAGGCCATCAAGCAAGTTACAGAGCAAATTCGCAGCACCTTGGACTTGAAAGCCACCTTACAAGCTCTTGTTCAGGAAGTCCGCCCCCTGCTCAATGCTGACAGAGCAGTAATTTATCAGATCATGGGTGAATGTGGGGGCGAGGTAACTGTAGAAGATATTAATGGTGCATGGCCTTCGGTGTTAGGCATGAAAGCACCATTAGAATGCTTTTCGGATGAGATGACGCGTTTATACTTTCGGGGCAGAACTAGGGCAATTAATAATGTTGTCACAGATTCTCTAGGTGATTGTCATCGAGAATTTCTGCAAAATATCCAAGTACAAGCTAATTTAATTGTGCCAATTAAGATTACTCAGCAACTCTGGGGATTATTAATTGTGCATCAATGTCATTCTCCGAGAAATTGGCAAGATGCAGAAATTGATT
>PWQB01000479.1 GCA_003556955.1 Nostocaceae cyanobacterium CSSed10_463m | reverse complement strand
TCCCCCCGCAACGGGGGGAAGAAAAGGATAAACCTTTGATATGGGAGGGGTTGGGGGTGGGGTGTTTAACGTTTAGCGAACTTCTTACTTACTTTCCGTAAACGAATTGATTCTGGTGTGACTTCCACCAATTCATCAGGTCCGATATATTCTAAAGCCCGTTCTAAACTCATGTCTACTGGTGCTTGTAATTGTACCAGTTCATCACCACCAGAAGCCCGGTGATTAGTTAACTGCTTAGTCTTACAAACGTTTAACTCTAAGTCTTGCGGGCGGTTATGTTCACCGATAATCATACCCTTATAAACTCTGGTTCCTGGAGTGATAAAGAATACGCCTCTATCTTCCGCGTTTTTCATGGCGTAGAAAGTAGAAACACCTTCTTCAAACGCAATGAGAACACCTTTGTTACGGGCTTCAATTTCACCAGTCAGGGGACGATAATCATGGAAACTGTGGTTCATGATACCTTCACCACGAGTTAACCGCATAAATTCACCCCGGAAACCAATCAAACCACGGGCGGGAATGATAAACTCTAGCAGGGTGCGTCCATTACCAATGACTTGCATATCCTGCATTTCGCCTTTGCGCTGTCCCAACCGTTCAATACAGCTACCAACTGCATCTTCGGGAATGTCTAGGGCTAGTAATTCAAAAGGTTCGCAAGGTTGACCGCTAATTTCACGGTAAATTACCTGGGGTTGAGATACTTGAAACTCGAAACCTTCTCGACGCATGGTTTCAATTAAAATACCCAAGTGTAATTCACCCCGTCCACAAACTTGGAATTTATCGGGTGAGTCGGTATCTTCCACGCGCAGAGCGACGTTAGTTTCTAATTCTCTGAATAAGCGATCGCGTACTTGTCTCGATGTTACCAGTTTACCTTCTTGTCCTGCAAAAGGTGAATCATTCACCCAGAAGGTCATTTGTAAAGTTGGTTCATCGACTTTAATGAGAGGTAAAGCTTGGGGTTCATTGGGGTCGGTAATAGTTTCGCCAATATAAGCATCAGCAAAACCAGCTACAGCCACAATATAACCTGCGGTGGCTTCTTCCATTTCCACCCGCTTCAGTCCTTCAAATCCCATTAATTTGGTAATTTTGGCCTTGACAATTTTACCGTCTTCTTTTACCAAAGCCGCTTGTTGTCCGGTGCGGAGAGTCCCATTATGGATTCTACCAATCACAATCCGTCCCAGATATTCAGAATAATCTAAGGTGGTGACTTGCAATTGTAAGGGTTTGCTTACGTCCCCTACTGGAGGTGGAACGTGTTGCAGAATAGCATTAAACAGAGGTTGCATATCTACATCTTCTGCGTCCATGATTTCTTTAGCATAACCCGCCATCCCGGAAGCAAACAGATAGGTAAAATCACATTGGTCTTCATCTGCGCCTAATTCTAAGAACAGATCCAAAACCTTATCGACAGCAACATGAGGATCACCTTGGGAGCGGTCAATTTTATTGATCACAACGATGGGGCGCAATCCTTTTTCCAGCGCTTTCTTCAATACAAAGCGGGTTTGAGGCATAGGGCCTTCGTTAGCATCGACAATCAACAAACAACCGTCAACCATACCTAATACCCGTTCCACTTCGCCGCCAAAGTCAGCGTGTCCGGGGGTATCAACAATATTAATTAAGGTGTCTTTGTAGCGAACGGCTGTATTTTTCGAGAGAATTGTAATACCCCGCTCCCGTTCTAGGGTGTTGGAATCCATGACACAATCCGGAACGTCTTCACCTTCTCGGAAAATACCAGATTGTTTGAGGAGCGCATCAACCAGGGTAGTTTTGCCGTGGTCAACGTGGGCGATAATGGCGACGTTGCGAATTGGAAGCGTCATAGGAGCTGTTTTTGAACTCAAGAGGGGGTTTTCAGATTTAAATGTAAATGCTGAGTTGCTTTAACAGATTTGTTTATGTTTAGCAAATTCTGTAAAGAACCTTTAATAATTCTAGCGTAATTGACACAATTCCGGGGGGTTTTCTCCAGGCTATCCAGGAATCAATAAATTTTCTTGATAAGTTTGGCTATAAATGTGTCATAATTTACACCAATTTTGTAGATTTGGAGGGTGATGTTAAAGTTTGAGACTGAAAATCTGTAAATTCAGTCAATGACGACAGCAGCGATCGCCTAAAATCAAAATAATGGTAGTTCAACCAAAAGATGTTCGGCGTTACATTACCATTGACGGTAGAGTTCCCTTTGCTGAGTGGTTTGACGCACTTAGAGATACAAAAGCCAAATCTATCATCGATAAAGGAATTCTGGGATTGACTAATTCTGAAGCCTATTCCAGTGGGTATTATTTGGAGTTGATAGCTAAAAAACGAGATGAGTTACTGTCTGTTGTTGAGCCTCAAGGTGATGTGGGAAAGCAGTTGAGTCTGTTTTGAGTAGCGGATTATACTAATGATAAGAGCGATCGTCTATGGGATTTGAGGGGGCGATCACACTCATTTGTCAAGGTTATTACCAGAGTGCTACAAAAGAATCAAGGTTTTAGTTATGTTCTATCATATTGCAATTGAAGCTAAAAATTCAGGAAAGAGGAAAGATTGCTTTTAAGGCGGTCTTTCCGGCAGTTTATTATTGTACAATTTGAGTATTATTTTTTCTGATAGCATGGTTCACTATATTCTTTTAGTAAAGAAGATATGTCAAGTTTGTGAGTAACTAACCATTGCTGAATTTTTATATCACTGATGTCTTGAATTCTATAATCCTTAAATTCCTTGAAAAAAGACCTGACATTATCTTTTAAGAGTTTAAGTTTACCTTTTCTCATTATTTCAACTTCATGAGTAAAGTTCCCTTCATTAGAAACATT
>PWQB01000211.1 GCA_003556955.1 Nostocaceae cyanobacterium CSSed10_463m | reverse complement strand
CCCAATATACGGCGCGACCGCTATTGCTATCTGCTACTACCATTAATTTTCTCCAGGAATTGTATTAATTATCAGTTCTTTAGGTTTTTGTGCTTCGTGGGGATGAGTCGGCCCAGCGTAAACTTTGAGTTTGGTAAACAGCTGCTTACCCAGACTATTTTTAGGTAGCATACCTTTGACGGCGTGTTCTACAATGCGTTCTGGTAGGCGCTGTTGCAGTTTCGCAAAGGTTTCGGTTTTCATGCCGCCGGGACGGCCGGAATGGCGACGGTAAAGTTTTTGGCTGCTTTTTTTGCCTGTAACCGCGATTTTTTCGGCATTGATGACAATTACAAAGTCACCTGTGTCGAGGTGGGGAGTAAATTCGGCTTTCTTTTTGCCTCTTAAAATCATGGCGATTTCGGTAGCTAGGCGACCGAGGCGTTTATCAGTGGCATCTACTACGTACCACTCACGCTCAAGGGTTGCTTGAGGAGGAAGGTATGTTTTTGTTGTCATTAGAGTTTTGTTTTACAAGTGTGGTGTGGAATTGAGGTAAAGGGTTTCTGTGGGGGAATATTCCTGGGGAATATTTGTCGGAAAGACCAAGTTTGGCTGGGTTTCGTACCAAATCTCTGGGGAAAAAGGAAAATCTGGATAGCCCACTCTTAACAAACACAAACCCTGGGGAGGGGCAGCGTATTTGACTTTTTCCCGGTGTTCTTCTTTCCAGAGTTCGGTAAAGCTAGCAAGTGTCAGCTTGCCGGAGCCTACTTGTACCAGCATCCCTACTAACAGCCGTACCATGCCATACAAAAATCCATTTGCCTGAATTTCAATATGAAGAAATGGCCCACTACGATGACATTCTGCGGCTTGCACTTCTACCCAAGAATGCGATCGCTTGGAACCTGCACGATGAAATGCGGCCAAATGATGCTTCCCCATCAAGGGTTGGAGGGCAGCTTGGATTAAGCATTCATCCAGGGGTGCATAATAATAATGCCAACTGAAGGGTCTGACGAACAAGTTCGGTCGATCTTCAGTGTATATCGTATAGCGATACCGCCGATAGGCAGCACTAAAACGCGCGTGCCAACGATGATCTACAGCAGCTGAAGCCCTTATTAGTATATCTTGGGGCAGATAGCTATTCAGAATTGATGCCCACTTGTGAGGGGGGATGAATCCTGTGGCTTCAAAATGGGCTACTTGAGCAGCTGCATGCACTCCGGAGTCAGTTCTTCCCGCACCATGTAGAGTCACATGATACCCAAGAACTGTAGCGATCGCTATTTCAATTTCTTCTTGAACTGTACGATGCTGCTTTTGTCTTTGCCAGCCGTGAAAGTGAGTGCCCAAGTATTGAATTACGAGGGCGACTCGATGGGTTTGAGTAGGAACCGGTTGGCTTTCTAACATACAGATTTTGTCTGTTGGTATCTGTCTGTGCCATTAACTAATGGCCAATGACCAATAACCAAGGACTATGAACTAAACTAGCTCGATTATTGCCATTTTTGCCTGATCTCCACGACGGGGAACAGTATGCAAGATGCGGGTATAACCACCTTGGCGATTACCGTACCGAGTTGGAGCTTGCTCAAATAAAGCATGAACTAGTTGCTTGTCGTAGATATAACCCAGAGCTTCCCGACGTGCTGCTAAGGAACCGTCTTTAGCTAGGGTAATCATTTTATCGACTTCACTACGCACAACTTTAGCTCTGATTAAAGTTGTAGTAATGCGACCATGACGGATGATCTCTGTGGTCAACGCTCGCAAGAGGGCGCGACGTTGGTCAGCTGGTTTACTGAGTTTTTTAACTCGACAACGGTGACGCATAATAATGGACTATGAATGAGTAAAAGTTTGATGCTCTATGTGTGTTTAGTGCCTCTTTCTTGGGGCAGGGTAATGCCTAAGCGGCGCTGTAAGGCTTCAACTACCTCTTCTGCTGACTTCTGACCAAAGTTTTTAATTTCCAATAGGTCTTCTTGGGTGAAATCCAGTAAGTCGGCCACCGAGTTAACTTGTGCGCGTTTGAGACAGTTATAAGCCCGCACAGAAAGTTGCAACTCTTCAATAGGAATTTGGGCGGTGGGGTCGTCTGGGACTTCAGCGCCTGTTTCTGTGGGTTCCAGTGAAATATCTTTCAATGGATTGAATAGCTCTACCAGAATACCAGCTGCTGATGATAGTGCTTCTTGGGGAGAAATACTGCCATTTGTCCACACTTCTAACAATAGTCTGTCTTTGGTAATTGAGCTTTCACCACGGGCTTCTTCAACACTGTAGTTAACTTTCCGGACTGGCATAAATACCGAGTCGATTTGCAGAAAGTCTAAGGAAGTAGCTTCTTCGCGTCCTCGCTCTACTGTGCGATACCCTTTGCCTTTCTCAATGCGAAATTCCATTTCCAGCTTGCCGCCTTCAGCTAGGGTGGCGACATACTGGGTGGGGTCGATGACTTCGACTTCACTGGGTAAATCAAAATGCGCCACAGTGACTGTTGCTGGGCCATTAACCAATAATCTCCCGATCTGGGGTTGAGAAGAGTAGCTTCTGAGGATTACTTCCTTCATTTTCATGAGGATTTCCAGCACATCTTCCCGAACGCCCGGAACTGTAGCAAACTCGTGGCTTACTCCGGCAATTCTCACGGCTGTAACTGCTGTCCCCTCTAGATTCGACAGTAAAACCCGCCGCAGCGCGTTGCCAACTGTTGTTCCTTGACCACGCTCTAGAGGTTCCAGCACAAATTTACTGTAATGGCTCCGACTTTCCTCAGTATTAGACTCTACACATTCAATTTGAAACTGCGCCACGGATTAGCCTCCCTTCTTTAAGGTGCTGCTAGCAGGCAAAT
>PWQB01000190.1 GCA_003556955.1 Nostocaceae cyanobacterium CSSed10_463m | reverse complement strand
TAGTTTCCCCACCATTTCTAAATGGCTAAATTCCTCAATGGCAATATCTTGTAGCATATCCCGAATACCAGGATTTTCTACATGAAATGATTGCACCCAATATTGCAACGCTGCTGATAATTCTCCCGTCGCTCCCCCAAACTGCTCTAGCAGTAATTGAGCAAAACGTGGGTCAGCTTCTGCAATGTTTACACTGTGAATTGGCTCTTTTTTATGATAAAACATATTATACCTCAAACAGCCAGCATTTTTAATTAAATAAAATAAAATTATGCTAGAAATTATGCTATATTCTTAACCCTAAAAAATCACTAGGGATACTACTCAAAGGTAGTATCGATGCCTAGAATTAAGAAATCAGCATTGAGTGAAATCTATCACTCAACTAGCGAGTAATTAAATTTACGCATTACTACGACTCGTTAACAGTCCCCATAAATAAATAGCCAGGATGGAACCAATAACGGCCACAAATAAACCAGGTATACTTAAACTAGCAGCAGTTAATTGTAGTTGTCCCGTTTGTAATAAGGTAAATAAACTACCACCGACAAAAGCACCGATAATACCCAAAATCATAGTTGAGAGAATACCACCACCTTGATTACCTGGATAAATCGCTTTACCGATAGCACCAGCTATAAGTCCTAATATTGCCCAAGCAATAATATTCATGAAACTCCTCAAAAATATCAACTGTAATTACTGTATCAATTTGTATTTACAATTGTTTCTGTCAGAGGAAATAGTTATCAAAACCAAAAGATAGAGAAACTGAGGATTTAACTCGCGCACTAGCGCAGCGTTCACGAAGTGTGCCGGAGGCTCTAGGACGAAGTCCGTTAGGCGCAAAGACGCAAAGGAAGATTGAAGAGGGAAAAACACACTCAGTTAAATTGCTCTCGAAAATCTCTGTTCTTTGTTTTGCTGGTAATTATCAAAATTAACAGCTATATTTCTCACAAGTAATCTGCCAATATCTGTAATTTGGATGTGTTTTTGGGTAATGTTCACCAGTCCATCGGCTTGTAGTTGCTCTAAAGCTGCTAACTCACGGGCAAAATATTCATCAAAACGAATTTGATATTTCTCTTCAATATCTTGCTTACGCAAATGAAAATGGGACATAATACACATGATTACGTCCCTTCTGATAATGTCGTCTTGATTCAGTTTAATTCCTTTACTCACTGGTAAACTATCGGCGGAAATCGCCTGATAATAATCCTTTAATTTTTTGTGATTCTGGATATAAGCATCATGCAGCATACTGATGGATGTCGCACCAAAACCAAATAGTTCTGTTCCTCCGTGGGTGGTGTATCCCTGAAAGTTGCGCTGGAGGGTGCGATTTTGTTGCGCTATGGCTAATTCATCATCATATTTGGCAAAATGATCCATTCCAATGAAGAGATACCTATTACTGGTGAGTTCTTCAATGGTCATTTTCAGAATTTCTAATTTTTCTTGGGGTTGGGGTAATGCTGCTTGGGGAATATTTTTTTGGGCTGGTTTCATCCAAGGTATATAAGCAAAGTTGAAAACAACAATGCGATTAGGATCTAATTGAATGGTTTTGTTGACTGTTTCTTGAAATGTTTGCAAATTTTGATAAGGTAAACCATAAATTAGGTCTACGTTCACACTATGAAATTTGGCTGATTTAATCCAATTCATAGCATTAAATAATAATTCTTCTGGCTGAATACGATTAACTGCAATTTGGACTTGGGGGTTAAAATCCTGAATACCAAAGCTAATACGGTTAAATCCTACTTCACGCAAAAAGAAAATATACTCTTCATCAACGTATCTGGGATTAATTTCAATAGAAATTTCCGCTTCGGGAGCAATATTAAAATTATCTGTAATTTGTTTCCACAAGAATTTCACTTGTTTCTGATTTAAATAGTTGGGTGTACCACCACCCCAGTGAATTTGTAAAACTTTTCTATCTTCATCTATCAAGCGTGCCATGTTGTTGATTTCTCTCGCCAAATGTTCTAGGTACGGTTTGGCGATGTTCTTATTTTGGGAAATGACTGTGTTACAGCCGCAAAAATAACACGCACTTTCACAAAATGGGATATGGAAATATAAAGATAATGGAGATTTTCTGTTGTTGGATGTGGCGATCGCACTATGAAAATCGGTTACACTAAACTCTGAGTTTAACTCTGTAGCGGGTGGGTAACTCGTGTATCTCGGTGTGGGAGTGTCATATTTTTTGATCATCTCCAAATCAAATTTAACACTAGGTAAAACAAATACCATCAAAACCTCCAATAAACTGCAATCATTCCCGCCTCATGTAGCGTGGCGGAAATTAAATTTCCATACCATGAATTTGTCTGCTTTCGCTGTTATCTTTCACCACTGTTTTAGGCATTTACCACAGTAGCTAATTGATGCCAACTTGTATTAGTGTAGAGAGTAGCAGCAATGCGTAATGTGTTGACTTCCACCAAACAGCTTCAATTGCAGAAATTATAGGATTTTTTGGGTTCCCCTCAATTTTTCTCTCCCAAAATTATTTAACTACTAATATTGGTATAACTATAAAACCATTAATATTTTTTTAGATTTTTCTGATAATTGTGACAACGGTAACAAACGTTACCCCAGAATTTTTTCAGCTTTTTACTCTTGTGTAATGACTACAATTTATGCTTATATAACTATAAAAAGATAAAACATGAAAGCAGTCTCATGGTTAAGTCTGTTGCAACTTCCGATCCTCAAGTGCTGAAACCTGGTATTAAAGCCCCTGTTCAGGAAACATTATTAACACCTCGCTTTTACACAACTGACTTTGAGGCGATGGCTAATTTAGATATTTCCTGAACAGGGG
>PWQB01000818.1 GCA_003556955.1 Nostocaceae cyanobacterium CSSed10_463m | reverse complement strand
ATAACTAAATCTTCATGGGTTTTAATTCTTCTTTGTTCTTCTTCCTTGTCCACTTTCCTTCCTTGTCTACCCTGTCTCTCCCTATTATAAATCTTAATGTAAAAAACCTACCCCTGTGAGGGGGGTTGGGGGTGGGGTTCTTGTACCTAAACAGACTAGGAAACGCTATAATACTTTTAAAACATCCTCTCAATTCATCACTTAAAAATAAAAGTTTATGATTTCTATGTAACGCGAATAATAGAAGAGCGCTATAGTGGTTGTGTTTTTGTTTCTTGAGTAGGGACGGGATTTTGTGGTTGTGCTTGAGATTCGGGTGTTAGATTGGAATTTAAGACATAAACTAGTCCAGTAGAAGCAAGTAGTAATAGGAGCGCATAGGGGACAAGAAGAGGTATATTTATATTTGGGATTTTGGCTGAATTTTGAATGAGATTGTGAGAGTATTCTGGAAAATCATTAATTTTAAAGCTATTTGCTAAAGCCTGTCCATCCAAGCCCAGGACTTCGCCATAACGTCGGATAAATCCTTTGATATAAATAGGTTCAGGTAATGCTTGAAAATCCCCTATATCTAAAGCTTCTAATAAATTTAGTCGAATATTAGTTGCCATAGCTATTTCTTCTATAGAAATGGATTTTTCCTGTCTGAGTCGCAGTAAATGTTGAGTTATTTCTTGTAATTGCTCTGCTTGCACTTGAGTTAAAGACTGCACAATCTTCTCCTAACTAATGATTAATATTGAGTATGCGTAGTATTATTATTTACCTTACCCAAGATTTTTACCATGCATAATATTGGGATCATTGGATCAGTTTAATTTTACTGGGAAAATACTGAACCTGGCATTGTTAACAAATCTTTATTTTATTGATAAATATTTGTTAAAGTATAAATTCTAGAACTTCAATACAAACAAACTTCAATTTTCAATGCCATTGTCTTCTAAAATGCTACTTCAGATAGTTGTGGCTGTTACTTTCATCGTCTACTCTGCTATCTGCCTATTTCTGTTTGTTAAGCAGCATAAGTTCATTTTTTTTCCTTCTAGTGTGATTGAAAGAACACCAGCCTTTTTTGATCTGCTATACGAGGATGTATGGCTACCTGTAATTAGCAATGGTCAAAGGAAACTAATTCACGGTTGGTGGATTCCATCCCCCCAAGCAAATGCTGATGTGTTGCTGTATTTGCATGGTAACGCCATCAATGTTGGTGCTAACGTTGGTCATGCCAATCGGTTGCATCAACTGGGATTTTCCATACTGCTGATTGATTATCGTGGGTATGGTCGCAGTGAAGGTGACTTTCCTAACGAAAAGCAGGTTTATGAGGATACCTCTGTGGCGTGGAATTACTTAGTTGAAGAACGCAAAATTTTACCCAGCCAAATTTTTATTTACGGTCATTCAATGGGGGGTGCGATCGCTATTGATTTGGCTCTCAAACAACCAGAAGCGGCGGGATTGATTGTGGAAAGCTCTTTTACCTCCATTAGGGATATGGTAGCTTACAGGAACTTATTTCGGATTTTTCCTGTCAACTTAATTCTGACACAGCGTTTTGAATCGCTGCAAAAAGTACCGCAGTTAAAATTACCAGTGCTATTCATTCATGGTACTGCTGATACAACCGTACCATCTTTTATGAGCCAAAAACTTTATCACGCAGCTCCCGAACCGAAAAAACTGTTTTTAGTCACAGCCGCAGACCATAATAATACGGCCACTGTTGCTGGTGAAGACTATTTACAATGGATCAAATCTTTCGTGGAACTGGTTAAAACTCGCAGGTTTGCTAGTACAAATTAAAACATTGATTTTAAGTAATCGGTTTTATCCAATGTTACATATACATCTTGGAGCTTGAGTTAAGCGATCGCTGAACAACTATCGGCTTTGAGAAGAAATTTTATGTGTATAAATATAGTTTGGGGTCAACAGCAAATTCCACTATAACTCCGTAATTTTACGATTTTATGCAAAAAAATATATAATTAATACAGAATAATCCGGATTATCAAGCACAGAAAGCGAGAAATTATACAGATTATCTACTTTTTGACGGCATATCAGGAGCAACTTTAACCATGACTATGACACCTGTATATTTATTTACTATTCCTGGAAATCCTAGCATCAAAATTTCTCAAGATGAATTGCGATCGCTATTAGGTGAAATTGAAGCTGAACTTCATAGCAGTAAAGTTTATCTTCGTGCTATGGCGACATTACAAAAATTGCTAGGTGCTTCAGGAGAACCAGTGAAGATTTTGTTGAAAGCGGTGGGTAGAGAAGCTATTAGTTTGGCTTTTCAGCAATTCGCACAACAAGAAAAAGCTACAGAGGTTCATAGTGTTTCACCTTCGCCAAGTGTGGAAGCAAAAATAGCTACTGATTCGCCAAGTATAAAAGTAGCACCGCAAACCAGCACCGCATATATTAACGAAACAGAAGTATCACCAAAGGCTACTGTAAAACCAGAGAAAAGTTCAGAAATAAACTCTCCAGGTGCAGCACTGATAAATTGGTTCAAGCCAAATAGAAAATCTGACCAAGCTGAACTAGTTAAGCAAACAGCAGCCGAACAACGTAAAGAAATTATATGCAGAATTGGTCAACAACTCAAACAAGCACGTGAGTCTCAAGGCCTGTCTCTGTGTCAACTTAATATTTATACTCATGTGCCAATTCATCGGATGGAAGCCATAGAAAATAGTAATTTTGACTTATTACCAGAAGATACTTTGCTACGTGGATTTATTCGAGTTATGGCGAATGCTTTAGGACTCAATGGCACAAATTTAGCAGCTTCTTTCCCCGCAACCGATACAGTGCAATCAATTTTACCT
>PWQB01000276.1 GCA_003556955.1 Nostocaceae cyanobacterium CSSed10_463m | reverse complement strand
TTCATGTCAATTTCTCAGCCAGAAGAAAAGACTATTGTTTAGATGATCACTTCATAGAACTAAGAACTAAGAATTACGTTAGCGAAGCTCCTCCGAAGGAGGCACTACGAACTACGAATTACGAACTACGTTAGCGTAGCTCCTCTGAAAGAGGCATTACGAATTAGAAATTACGAATTATTTCTCTACCATCTGATGGATGCATGAATAAAAAATAAATGATAGCCTAGCTATCGAGAAACAAGTAAAAAATAACAGATACAATTTATGACATCCCCAAAACCATTGCTTGGCACAGAATTAGTAGATTGTGCTAGAGCAAATGCCAAGCAGGGAATAGAAATTGCTGCTTATCAGTGTGGCTATGGCGATGATATTAATAGTTTTGCCAGCGAACTCAGAAACTCCTGTGAGAGAATGAATTTGCAAGTAAAGGAACTGAATGAATTAATTACTGATCAAGATATGATCTTAGAACTAGGAACTGGAGAAATTGTTGCCCCAGAGACAGCTTCAGAATTGTAAAAAATTCAGCGTCGGGATTGCAGAGTTTCCATTATATAGCAGGGCTTTTAGCCCCAGAAAAAAATGTGTTAGTTTCATGCGTTGCGAGGGAATTTAACACTTTTGACTTTTGACTTTTGACTTTTGACTTTCCCTCTTGGGGCTATAGCCCTAAAATCACTCGTGCCAAATTAAAGTAAATCAAAACACCCAGCACATCAACGGCTGTAGTAATAAACGGTGCTGACATTAAAGCTGGGTCTAAGCGGAAAGCGCGGAATAAAAATGGCAGTGCTGAACCTGCGACAGAAGCAATAACAGAAATAGCTACCAGACTGGTACCGACAATGAATGCTACCTCTGGGCGACCTTGGAGAAAATAAGCCCAGATTGTGGCGATTGTACCTAACATTAGTCCCAAAAACGCGCCAGCGATCGCTTCTCTACCAATTATCTGCCATATCTTCAGGGATCTGATTTCATCGGTACTCATCCCCCGAATTACCACTGTAGAAGACTGAGCGCCCACATTACCACCAGTCCCTGTCAGCAAAGGTATAAACGCCGTCAGGATTACTACTTGTTGTAGAATATCTTCCTGAGACTTAATAATTGTCCCAGTTACTGTATTAGTTATTAGCAAGACAAACAGCCACACCACCCGCTTGCGGGCAACTTGCAGTAAACTCATCTGAAAATAGTTGTCACCATCAGACTGCACCCCACCACCCAAGGCGTAGATATCCTCAGTGGTCTCCCGTTGCAGAATATCAATCACATCATCGACGGTGACAATACCCACTAGACGCTGTTCTTTATCCACCACAGGAACAGCTAAAAAATCATATCTTTGAATTAATTTGGCGACTTCTTCTTGGTCGGTATCTGTGTGGACAAACACCACTTCACGGGTCATAATTTCGCCCATTGTTTGTTCAGGCTGAGATACCACCAACTCTCGTAAGGAAACAATCCCCGTCAAACGCCTAGCGGTATCAGTAACGTAAAGGTAGTAAATTATCTCACTGACATTAGCCTGGCTGCGAATCCGTTCTATGGCCTGAGTGACCGTGAAATTTTCTTTGAGATAAATTAACTCTGGGGTCATGATCCGCCCAGCTGTATCCGCTTCATAACCCAAAAGTTGGGCTGTAGCTTCCCGTTCGGCTGGACTCAATTGTTCTAACAAGCGATTGACAACTTTGGCTGGTAACTCGTCAAATAACCTGGCACGGTCATCTGGAGACATTTTATCTACAATGTCACGGACATCTTGACTTTTGAGTTCTTGAATTAAATGTTCTTGAACACTGTAGTCGAGATATTCATAAACCTCGATAGCCTCAGTCTTAGGAAGCAAGCGAAACACCAAAGCGTGCATTGCTTCTGGTAAGCCTTCAATGGCTTCAGCAATATCCGCAGGTTGCACAGGTTGGAGAATGGATTTGGCTTCTTGTAAGTTCCACGATTCTAGGAGAATTTGTAGCTGATTTCGCACTAAATCCCGCAATTCGCTACGCGTGACATTTTGGTTGGTAAGGTTTATATGATTCGTCTCAGTCAAAATCTACTTTCCTCAGCCTGTGTGAACAACTTTGCTGCCTTTAGTTTAGGGGAATGTGGGAATAATTAATTAGAAAAACTTACTCTTTCACCGGATAGGATAGGACTTCTTGGCGGATCTTGGTGCATCAGGGGACGCAACCCATTTAAGCCGGCTGTAATTGCTGAACCATTATGGATAATTGTGGCCGCTAAAGGATGCAGTCCTATGGTTGTGGCTAGCCCTAATGCGGCTACATTGGGAATGACGGATAAACCGATATTTTGTTGAATTACTGCTTGGGTTTGGCGGGCGATCGCCATTGCTTCTAAAAAACTGCTCAGGTTATCATCCATCAGGACAACATTGGCTGTTTCTCTGGCGATCTCGGAACCGCCACTAAAAGAAATTGCGACATCGGCATAAGCTAAGGCAATAGAATCATTTAAGCCGTCACCAGTGAACGCCACAGTTTTACCTGACTCATGTAACTTTCGGATAATTTCGGCTTTTTGTTCGGGGAAAGCCTCAGCATGGACGTGAGATAGGGGAATATGAAGTTTTTGGGCTACAGCGATCGCCCTGTGCTGATTATCCCCTGTGAGCAGATGTATTTCCATGCCATAATCAGTTTGCAATTTCTCTACTACGGTGCGACTTTCTGGGCGCAGGGGGTCAGTGTAATAAATAACTCCTTGGAACTCCTGATTTACCGCCACATATAGCAAAGCATCATGGGCAGAAATCCGGGAATTTAGCTGATGGAGACAGTCGAGGGAAATGCCACACTGACGCAAAAAGCGATCGCT
>PWQB01000483.1 GCA_003556955.1 Nostocaceae cyanobacterium CSSed10_463m | reverse complement strand
ATTGTAAATTTCCAATTTGACAAATGACTAATGACTGAAATATGAACTTTATCTCAATTTTTTATGCCCTGTTTTTGCTGAGTGTATTGGGAATTTACTGGTCTGTAAATAACCAAAAATTCAGCCTTGGCGATTAAAATCGCGGAACCATCCAAACATGACGCGGAGCGTCTTCCCGGAGGGAAGTCCGCACTTCGACAAGTGTTACAGTGACCTCCTGCGCGGACTAACTAGACATCTCCGGTAATTAAATGTGCGTGGTTTGAAACCCTTGTAGAGACGTTCCGCCGGAACGTCTCTACAATCATTTTCGGAGAAGTCTACTGAAAATCAAGGTTTTTAACCTACGTAGGTGAGTTTTGTCTGTATAGTCGTGACTTCTAGTGGACTGGTTCAAGATATTTACATTGTCGTGGTTGTATGGAATATGCCTCTTCCATACGGATGTCACAATAAGGGCATCCAATAAAAAGCACATTTGTTTTATGTCTTTATTTGTGGCGAAAAAATTGGTAATTTACCGCAGTGGGATTGTAGCAGTGATTAACGCTGGGATTACCTGGATTATTTTAATTATTGCTCCCTTGGGACTGTTTTCTGTGATTCTGTGTACTGTAGGGGTATTTATTAGCAGTTTAGCGGCTGGTTGGGTATGCGATGTCTGGGGACAAGCCGCTTCGCGTCTACGCTCTTTATTAAAGCTGTTAGAAGCTAGTTACCGTGATGTGATGTCAGCGCGTCGGGAGTCGGAAAACATCGATGTTGCAAGTTATTTAGATTTACCCACCCCAGAACAAAGGAAGCAAGGCTGATGACTGAACCCGCATTGAGTTTACACTTAAGTGAATCCCAGTTTTCCCAACGCTGGAAATACCAATTTTTAACGATTTCGTTAACCAAAAGCGATCGCCTGATTGAACCAGCAGATTTGAGAGATTTAGAACTTCCATCGGGTATTGATACTACTGGCGGTGTGGTAATTTCTGGACGCGCCCCCATTTGGTTGTATGCTTACTTGGTTCATGAACTGCATCCTACAGCTTGGATAGCTTGTTATGATCCGCGTTTGGGTGCAATAGTTGTGGCTACTCACACTCATTTGGTTCGCATTGGTGATGTACTTCTCATCGATCCACCCAATGGCCGCCAGAAAGAATTATGTCCGGCTTTAATGATTGTGGGACCACCAGATAGTGGTAAAAGTGTGTTTTCTCATGCTTTGTTTCAAGCTTTGTTGGCGGAAAATCCTGATATATATCTGCAACGCGCCCATTGGGATGGTGAGGGGAATTACCTTTTAGAATTAGAAGCAGCAACCACTGAGGAGGAAATTGAAGCTTTTAAAATGCGCGATCGCGGTGCTTTGACTGAGCGATTTTTCCCTTACCATTCTCAAGTCATCCTCCAGTTACGACGACAGAAATCTCTAGTAATTGTGGATGTCGGCGGTATGGTACAACCGGAAAAGTTACCGATTTTAGAGGCTTGTACCCATTATATGATTATCAGTTCTCAAATTGCGGCTATTGATCCTTGGCATGAATTTTGTGGCGCGCGTGGAAATTTAGAACCCATCGGTGTAATTAACAGTGTTCTGAGTACAGCAGAAATCATTCATCAAGAACAACCTTATATAGAGATGACTGCTGGCCCGTGGATACGCGGAAAAGCTGCTACTGTCCCTCACGCTTTTTTGAAACGGGTGAGAGATTTAATTATCCTAAATAAGTAAATACGCTGTAGTATTTGCTGTAGCCTCTAGTATTTAATATACAAGGCAGCAAATATATGACTCAGGCTATTGCACTTGGGAAATAGATAATTTAAGCAGTGGAAAAACCGAAAGCAGAAATTAAGTTTTATGACCAATACAAATTCTATTACCATAGCGATCGCTTGGTGTTTAGCCTGGGGTAATGAGCAATCTTCTCCTAACGAAGCATTATTAAAGGAAACGCGACAGGCTTTGAATAATGGTGAAGAATTACCAAAAGAATTTCAGAATTTTGTTGCACAAGTAGCAGAATTAGAAGCATTACCATTTCCCCAAACAGTAGCAGAACTCCAGGATTTCACCCAGAGATATCCTCATTTGTGGAACTCTCAAATTGGTTTAGTCTATGGTGGCGCGACTAAAATCAAACAATATGTCTTTGAAGCTTCTAAACTTCCAGATATTAGAGGCGCTTCGGCTTTATTAGACAGAATTAATTTAATTGATTTACCTGCTTTTTTTGGCAAAGGTAAAAAATCAATTACTATTTCTCAATGGTTGTCTGATAATTTTCCCGGATTAGAAGCCGCATTAATACCCGAATTAGTAATTTACTCCACTGGAGGAAACATATTAGCATTTTGTCCTCCGGCTTTTGTGGATGATTTAGCTAATGCCATTGAAAGACGTTATACTGAAGAAACATTAACAGCTAATTCTTGTGCAGTTGGCGGTAAATTCAAGCCTTTAGAAATTCGCTTTGGCTTACTACCAAATCAGATTGAGGAAACATTTTGGCTAGAAAAATATAACAAGAATCTCGACCATGAACTGATAAAAGCCTATTTTGATAAAACTGATGTCAGTTCACAAGAGGCTTTTGTGGGACGCAAGAGTTTTAATGAATTAGCGGGAAAATTAGCGGCTTTATTCAATCAGCGCCGGAGTGGAAATGATAGTGAAAGTCGTCCTAGTCGTCGCTATCCGCCAATGTTTGAAACTCATCCTTATCTAGTCAGAGATGAATGCGATCGCCGTTCCGCAGTCATGAAAGCCAAAGGACTTCCCAATGAACCTTGGTTTTCGGAAAGTTTAGCCCGGAAGCGCATTGTCGGACAAATAGCTAAACGAGATAATAGTGAT
>PWQB01000616.1 GCA_003556955.1 Nostocaceae cyanobacterium CSSed10_463m | reverse complement strand
GGACGTACATCCTCACGCTGGATTGGATATGTGGCGATCGCTGGCTTGATGGCTGCGGTTGTCGCCCTTTATCTACAATGGGATTCCACTAATCCCATTTCCTTTACCGGTAGCTTTATTGGTGATGACCTCAGTATTGTCTTTCGCGGTATCATCGCGTTGTCTGCTGCTGTCACTATATTGATGTCAATTCGCTACATTGAGCAGAGTGGTACTGCTTTAGCCGAATTCATCGCCATTCTGATGACGGCAACATTGGGAGGAATGTTTTTATCCGGTGCTAGTGAGTTGGTGATGATTTTTATCTCACTAGAAACTCTTAGTATCTCCTCTTACTTGCTCACAGGTTATACCAAGCGTGACCCCCGCTCTAACGAAGCTGCGCTTAAATACCTGTTGATTGGAGCTTCCAGTACGGCAATATTTTTATACGGCGTTTCGCTTCTGTACGGTCTATCAGGTGGACAAACCGAATTGAATGCGATCGCTAACGGTATTGCCGCAGGTAATGTTGGTCAATCTTTAGGTTTGGTAATTGCGCTCATTTTCGTGATTGCAGGTATCGGCTTTAAAATTTCGGCTGCACCCTTTCACCAGTGGACACCAGACGTTTACGAAGGCGCTCCCACCCCAGTGATTGCCTTTTTATCTGTCGGTTCTAAAGCAGCTGGGTTTGCCCTAGCCATTCGCTTATTGACAACAGTCTTCCCTCTCGTCGCTGACGAATGGAGATTTATTTTCACTGCCCTTGCAGTTTTGAGTATGGTGTTGGGTAACGTCGTCGCCCTCGCCCAAACCAGCATGAAACGGATGTTAGCTTATTCATCCATTGCTCAAGCTGGATTTGTGATGATTGGCATGATTGCCGGCACCGAAGCCGGATATGCCAGTATGGTGTTTTACCTGATGGTCTACCTGTTCATGAACCTGTGCGGGTTTACCTGCATCATTCTGTTCTCCCTACGCACAGGAACCGACCAAATTGCCGAATACTCTGGTTTGTATCAAAAAGACCCACTGCTCACACTAGGCTTGAGTATCTCCCTACTTTCTTTAGGTGGTATTCCGCCATTAGCTGGGTTTTTTGGCAAGATTTACTTGTTCTGGGCTGGTTGGCAAGCTGGACTTTACTGGTTAGTTTTGCTGGGCTTAGTTACCAGTGTTGTCTCCATCTACTACTACATTCGTGTAGTCAAAATGATGGTAGTCAAAGAACCCCAGGAAATGTCTGAAGTTGTGCAAAATTATCCAGAAATTCGCTGGAATTTGCCGGGATTTAGACCTTTACAAGTGGGACTCATCGTCACTTTAATCGCGACTTCCATCGCTGGGATTTTATCCAATCCCCTTTTTACACTGGCTAACAATTCCATCTCTCATACTACTATGCTACAAACAACATCGATTGAGAGAACTCAGGTCAGTGTCATATCTACACAGCAATCAGAAGAGTTATAGATTATACTCTCGTTAACTCATTGCTGAAACTCTAGGGGTGCAATTATCTGCGCCCCTACTGACAAATAATAATATTAATTATAAAAAATACTCTGTGACCAGAATTAAAGAAAATTCCTAAATTTCGTGTCAATATTATCATTGAGTTTGATCAATGGGAATGGTGATCACAAACTTGGAACCTTCACCTGGATTGGAGTTAACAGAGAAACTACCGCTATGTTTTTCTACAATAATTTCACGAGCAATTGATAATCCCAAACCAGTACCTTTCCCCACAGGTTTAGTAGTAAATAAATGGTCAAATATTTTTTCTTGGACATCAGGCGACATCCCCACGCCATTATCTTTAATGCTAATCACAATATTTTGAGAATCTGCGGTGACTCTCGTCTGAATTGTGATTTGATTGGGATGAGCTTCAATGTCTTTATAGCTGCACCCGATATTAGATTCTTCTAAAGCATCAATAGCATTGGCTAATAAATTCATCAATACTTGATTGATTTGCCCACTAAAACATTTCACTGGTGGCAAATTACCATAATCTCTAATTAGAGCAATTTCCGGTCGATTTTTAGAGGGTTTCAAGCGGTGTTTGAGAATCATGATTGTGCTTTCAATGCCATCATGAATGTTATAAACAACTTTGCGATCGCTATCTTGACGAGAAAAGGTGCGTAAACTATGACTAATATTGCGAATGCGTTGCTCACTTTCTTTCATCGATGCAATTAAGTTAGGTTAATCACTCCGCAAAAAATCTAAATCTATAGCTGCGATTTCTTCGGTAATTTCTGGGGCTGGTTGCGGATAATACTGCTGATATAAGTTAATCAGCTTAATTAAATCTTGGAAATATGTTGTAGTATGACCAATATTGCCATAAATACAACCCACTGGATTATTAATTTCGTGAGCAATACCCGCTACTAATTGACCTAGTGCAGACATTTTTTCTTTGTGTATCAGTTGGATTTGAGATTGTTGCAGGTCTTTTAAAGCTTGGGAAAGTGCAGATGTTCTTTCTGCCACTCTTTGTTCTAAAGTTTTAGTCAGATGCCGTAATTGCAGATGAGTATTAATTCTTGCTAATATTTCTTGCTGCTGCACAGGTTTGGTGATGTAATCCACTGCACCTAAAGCAAAACATTGGACTTTAGTTTCTGTATCGGAAACTGCGGTCATAAAAATTACAGGTATATCACGAGTTTGGGAATTTTCTTTTAACTTTTTACAAGTTTCCAGCCCGTCTATTTTGGGCATCATCACATCTAATAAAATTAAATCCGGTAATCTGTTTTGCACTTGTTGCAGAGCGCTTTCTCCATCCACAGCAGTAGTGACTTCTAAGCCGGAATTAGTGAGTGCTTCAGATATGATTTCTCGGTTGGTATTGG
>PWQB01000374.1 GCA_003556955.1 Nostocaceae cyanobacterium CSSed10_463m | reverse complement strand
GCTTTTGAGACTAATAAAGTAGTTATGGATGTCAACGAAGCGTACACATCAAAAACAGTCAGTTGGACTGGTGAAATCATCCCCAACCTTGGTGGTGCTAAATTCGTTAAGTCTCCATCTGACGGGCAGGTGATGAGCCGGGACATGAATGGTGCGCGTTCGCGTAGCGTCTCGTAGAGAGGGATTTTCCTGCGTGCATTGGTTGATACGCCCTCTCTTAAAGAGTGTATTTGTTAGTGAATGTTAGCAAAAAAGTATCGGTATCACGGTGTTATACCTTTAAATTTAGAGAAACGGATAACTGAAGTTATGTAATAACTGCGAGTTTCCATAGGTAAAGTTATTGCGGTTAATTGTCAAGGGCTTTGCTATTGACGATAAACTGGATATCTACTGAAGCACTCATCCATATAATATTGGATTTTGACAGATAACTTGTGGGTCACTCCCATTGCCAACCCAAGAGAATCAACCCACAGAAGCGGTAAATCGCGTCTTGTGCGTACTTGGAGCCAAAAAAACCGAAATAAACATTAGAGACAAAGCATGAAAGTTACCCAGGAAAAACTTCCCGCCAGCCAAATTGGTTTGGAAATCGAGATTACGCCAGAAATTACCAAGCAAACTTACGAACAGGTAATTAAAAACTTAGCCAGTACTACAACTATTCCTGGGTTTCGCAAAGGCAAAGTACCTCGGCCAATATTGCTACAACGCCTGGGCGTAACTCGCATTAAAGCCGCAGCACTGGAAGAAATAGTTCAAGATGGCGTAGAAAAAGCCCTCAAACAAGAAGAAATTCCCGCAATTGGACAACCACAACTGCGGAGTTCCTTTGAGGAATTGATTAGTAATTATGAACCAGGAAAGCCCCTGACTTTTTTAGCAGCTGTAGATGTACAACCAGAAGTGAATCTGGTGCAGTACACAGGTTTATCAGCTAAAGCCGAGGAAATCAAACACGACTCTAGTCGAGTTGATGAAGTCCTAGAACAGCAAAGGCAAGAATTAGCAACCCTGATTCCTGTAGAAGGACGTGCAGCGCAAATTGGCGATGTAGCGGTAGTTGATTTTAAAGGTGTGCTGGCCAAAGGTGAAGGCGAAGACGAAACAGCCGAACCAACCCCAATTCCTGGAGCCGAAGCCACAGATTTTCAAGTAGAATTGCAGGAAGATAGGTTTATTCCCGGCTTTGTATCGGGGATGGTAGGGATGAATCCTGGCGAAACTAGAGAAGTTTCGGCTCAGTTTCCAGATCCTTATGCCAACGAAGAGTTAGCTGGAAAAGCGGCAATTTTCACAGTTACACTCAAAGAACTCAAGGAAAAAGAACTACCAGAATTGAACGATGACTTCGCCCAGGAAGTTAGCGACTTTGACACCTTGGCGGAACTGCGTGCTTCTTTAGAAGAAAAATATCAAAAAGAAGCTGAGGAAAAAACCAAATTGAACCAGCAGGAAGCTTTGTTAGCAGAACTGCTGAACTATGTGGAAGTTGACTTACCAGCAACCTTGATTGACAAAGAAATAGACGCGATGCTGACTCAAACAGCAATGCGACTGTCTCAACAAGGTTTGGATGTGAGAAAGCTATTTACTGAAGATATTATTCCTCAATTGCGGGAGCGATCGCGCGATGAGGCCATTGAACGCCTCAAACGCTCTTTGGGACTATTAGAAGTCAGTAAACGCGAGTCCATTGAGGTGACACCCGAAGAAGTTCAAACTAGAGTCGCCGAATTGATGGAGCAGTACGCAGACCAAGACATTGATGCTGATAGAATGCGCTCAGTGGTGGAAAACGAACTGTTAACTGAAAAAATCATCGATTGGCTGCTAGAACGTTCAGCAGTTGAACTAGTTCCCGAAGGTTCCCTAACTCCCCCAGCAGAATCAGCAGAAGAGTCAGAGACCACTGAACCTCAAAACGAGGAACAAAGCGCCGCAGCTAGTACAGAATCAATATAATCTGTGCCTAGACGCAAGCCATAGCGTTGGGTAAGCAAGTGCTGAGTAAAAAGTTTTCCTACTCGGCACTTCCTTAATCGTGTCTTGACAGCAAAATTAGCGGAAATATTGCCAGTATCTGGAAAAATTAGGGCATCTGTGAGAGCTTGACCTTGATCAGCTGCACCGAGAAGAATATATATGAGGCATAATGGTTAACAAATAGCTCAAATAAAATTGCATCCCTGGAAAAGGCAGCAATAACTGCTACTAAACTCGTCCTAACTTAATTCTCAATTGTTCTTATATGCTTCTATCGCAGTCGGGATATGACCCCATCCATAGTTTAAGTAGAATCAAATTTAGCTCACACCTGAGCCAACCTACCAACATTGTCCCAATGGTAGTAGAGCAGTCTGGTATGGGAGAAAGAGCTTTTGACATTTACTCCCGCCTGCTGCGAGAGCGAATTATCTTCTTGGGTACTCCCATCGATGATGCTGTGGCCAATTCCATTGTGGCTCAATTGCTGTTTCTAGATGCAGAAGACCCAGAAAAAGATATTCAAATATATATCAATTCTCCTGGCGGTTCCGTCTACGCAGGGATGGCAATTTATGATACAATGCAACAAATCCGTCCTGATGTTGTTACTATCTGCTTTGGATTAGCCGCAAGCATGGGGGCATTTTTGTTGGCAGCAGGTTCTGCTGGTAAACGGATGTCTTTACCTGACTCTCGCATCATGATTCACCAACCACTAGGTGGCGCTCAAGGTCAAGCCATTGATATTGAGATTCAAGCGAGAGAAATCCTGTATGTGAAAGCTAAGTTGAATCAGTTACTAGGCCATCATACTGGTCAACCACTGGAAAGACTTGAGGCAGATACAGAACGTGACTTTTTTATGTC
>PWQB01000404.1 GCA_003556955.1 Nostocaceae cyanobacterium CSSed10_463m | reverse complement strand
TACGCTCAATAATTGAGTCTTGAAGCAATTCGTATGCAGCTAAAAATATAGCAGCAACAATGAGGTTACTTTTTAATGATTCAGGCTTCAAAAATTTAGCCCAACTATCAAATATTTCCTCTCTTGATACATTTGCATTCATATTACTCTCTCGGAAACATCAAAAAGCTTTCTTACAGAGAATTTACCGACCATATCTATTTAACTCGCAACAAGGTAGGGTTGCTATTGTTAGGCTTTCACAGTATCCCAGATTGAGATGGATGGGCATCAAAAATACTTGATGGGGGAATTGGTCTTTACTTTGTTTTTAATTATCGAAACATAGACATAATAGTAATTGCTGCTTGGTTGATATGATTTTGAGTATCATAGGATGCTTGATTTAGCCTATCCATTGGTGAACTGAATCCCTGGGCGTACATACCAAGCAAAAAATCAGGGTCAATAATTGGCAATCCATTTGCTACAACGTAAGTATTTCTTGTCACCATCAACACTGCTTGACCCTGATAAAAAATGATAGGAGGATTTAGGCAGTAAGGGTTGTAAGGGCTGTATAATCCATATTCACCTCCATACATCCCATATAAGTTGCGGATACTATATAACCCATGTGGACTACCATAAATTCCATGAATATTGCTGATTGAGTTGGCATCATATTGATTGCTAGACAGCAATCCTAAAAATTGGCCATTAGCAGACAATAACTGAGCCATACCGTCAATCTCAGCTAAGAATTGTTGAATAGACATATATTTTTAGTTTAAGTATTTTACTTATTTTTACACATAACTTTTACAGATACAGCAGTAATAATACAGTATTTTAATAAACTTAAAAAATTAAAAAAGTCGCCAACTAGATTGATTCTGCACAAATTGCACCAGCCAATCCTTGACAGTACGGGTAGCCCGACAATCATCTTCATTGTAACTTTGAATAACATCTAGCAAAGTGCGATCGCCTGTTTCTAGCCATTGATCATACCAGTAAATACACTTGGCTCCACTCGCTTCTTTTTCCCGCCATTCAAAACCCAACCACCGCGCAATGGCTTTCAGGGCATAGCTTTCTATAGGTAAGGCGACGCTTTTAGTTAATTGTTCATAAACATCCACCAACCGATTTAGTACAGGACGCACTGAAGAATTAGGAGTTTGGTATAATTTTGCCAGCCGCTTAACTGTATCCAATTCGTATACACAAAAATGATAAATGGGCGCTTCGGGATATTGCCAAACCAAATCTAAAAATTGCTGCCAAATTAATACTTCGTCTTCTGGCTTTTCGGCGAGAAAGGAATAAAACTTTTCTGTCTTAGCTTGCTTATCAACTACCAAAATCCCCAAAAGATAATCTAAATCCAAATCTGGCTGTGCTTCAATATCAAAATAAAGCTCTACCGGAGCCGTAAATGTCAGATCCTCTGTAGGTAACGGACTAGGTAAAATAAACGGCCGTCTTTGCAGTACAGATTGGGCTTGTACTATCAACTTGGGTGCTACTAAACTGTCAAAACCCGGAAGATTTTCCAGAATCAGAGGGCTACTATAAGCCAGAGATTCTACTGTGTGGATAGACAAAGCTTGGAGTTGGTTGTAGCGAACAGGTGTGACTCCTGGTAACAAAGAAAGATGTTGCTGCGATTGCGCGATCGCATAACATTGATTGTACCAATGACAAAGATTACACTTCTGACGGGAAATAAATATTTCCGGTGGTTCTGGTAACTCTAATGCTTGGATAAACTCCCACAAAACGCTCTGCATTTTTGGTATCCATTTAGATAAATCCACCGCATAGTCCCTATCTTTGGTACGCAACACCAGCCAAGCTATTTCCGGTGTAACTTCCTGCACCTTTGCCAAGACTTGAGCATGAAACGCCGCCACCACTTGATATTCTTGCTTAGGACGCTTACCTAATTCAATATTTGCCGGCACATATATCCAATCGCCAAAACGGGACTGTCCTGGCTGTTTCACCAGTAAATCGGGACGGCTGAGGAGAGTATACCCTTGATATTCCAGGAACGGGGAAAAATCTTGATTTTCTGGATCTGCCAAATCTTGGGAATTGGCTAATAGCACGCCGCGATAAATGTACTCAACCCCACGCTGCATTAATTCTAAAGTCGCTGCTTGGCCTGCGTCCCAATCATCACGGGGGTAATCTGGTTTGTGATAATAACCCAACTCTGCCAAAATACTCTTACGATGAGCGATTTTATCTTGTTGTAGTTTAACTAGCAACTCATTGGGAGCTTCGCGCTGGGGTTTATCGCCGTAAGCATCTAAGACAGGGCGGCGTTTACAGCGTTGATATTGCAGTAGGTGTTCAGCATTGATTAACATTCCTTTAAGTTAACAAGAATTAGCGAAATCTGGTCATGTTCCAGTTAGCTAAACTGGCTTAAATCAAAGTACACTCTCTAATTCAGTGGAAGAGTGAGAGACTATAAAAGTGAAAAAATTGCTATTTTGAAGCGTTTATGACTAATTTAAATCAACATCGCGCCCAATTTCCCGCTTTAGGGAATAAGACTTATTTTAATTATGGTGGGCAAGGGCCAATGGCTCAAGGGGCTATGGATGCCATTACTCAAATTCAAGCTGATATCCAACACACGGGACCTTTTGGTAATGAAGCTTATGCGAAAGTTGCTCAAGCCAAGCAAGATTTGAGAGATGCGATCGCTTCCCAGTTGCAAGCACCACCAGAAACCATTACTCTAACGGAAGATGTCACCGTTGGCTGCAATATTGCTATGTGGGGTATTGACTGGCACGCTGGTGATCATCTCCTACTTTCCGACTGCGAACACCCAGGAGTAATTGCTGCATCCCAGGAAATCG
>PWQB01000841.1 GCA_003556955.1 Nostocaceae cyanobacterium CSSed10_463m | reverse complement strand
TAATTCTTAAATCTCACCCCCAACCTTCTCCTTAGTAAGGCTATGGTGTAGACAAAAGTCATAAGACCCCACCCCTAGCCCCTCCCCGCAAGCGAGGAGGGGAACAGGATTTCCGTTTCAATACTGTTTTTGTATGTTATTTAATCCATAACCATGTATATACAAAATTAAATGTCTTCGAGTAAGAATTTAGAAGCGTTTCATGGAAAGTCTATTTTTGGGAATTGTGATCAACTAAAGTACCGTTACGGGCAAAAATTTCAATCGCCTCACTTCTGGTTAAATTATTTTCATCTGCCAATTTTGCGAGCTTTTCCCAAGCTGTATCTGTTAGTCGCATAGACCTGAGATGTTTCGGTTCACGACCATAATCCATTTTAAATTTACCCGACGCAGTACGCTTGCGCCTGGGAGATTTCTGAACAGTACCAGAATACTGATTGACGGTTGGCGGGTTGGGAGTCTGATTATTTGTGAGTAAGTTAATAAGCTGAGTAATTAGGCGATCGCGCGCCATTGGTAACAACTGGTGACTATGTAGCATATTCTGAATAATGGTGAAATGTACTAATGTCCCCACAAAAATCCGCGCCGCTACTTCTGGGTCAGGTAGTTGCAGTTCTGGGTGGTTTGTAAAATATTGCGTCAGCAGTTCCAAAGCTGGTTTGTCTATGTTACGCACAAATTCTTGCGCTAGCAACGGGAAACGTCCAGACTCGCCGATAATTAGTCTCACTAAATTCAATATTTCCTGTTGCTCGGTCATCCGTACTAAAATGTTGGTTGCTAAACGGCGCAACACAGTTTGAGGTTCTCCTTCGAGAAACTGCGGGTCTTGAAGATTAAATACGGCTCGAAAATTTTCCTGGGCTAGTCGTTCAATCAGCGCAATGAATAATCTCTCCTTATCCTGAAAGTAGCTGTAGACCGTTGTTTTGGATACTCCTGCTGCTGCTGTCACTTTATCCATTGTGGTGGCTGCATAGCCATTTGCTAAAAATTCTTGCATAGCACCAGCGAAAATCGCTTCAACTTTGTCTGGTGAGAGCAAACGCTCTACCTGATTAGTTTTTGTCTGTTTCTTTTTCATATTAGTTTTTTGGACTCTTGACATTATTAGAATGTACAGTTTAGTTTAGTTACATAATAACTGAACTAATTAGTTTACTTATACGTAAAAAAGGGGGCTTATGCTACCTGATAGCACAGCTAAAGGTTCCGCATTCTTTAAGCCTAGCTCTCGCCAACTGATGATGTTGGCAGTAGCTACAAGTTTGGCGATCGCCGGCACAATAGGTTACAAATTTTGGCAATCACAACTGTCTGAAACGACTCCTACCACCGAGGTGAGCATACCGCAAATTAAAACGGTGACTGCTCTGGGGAGACTAGAACCTAAAGGAACAGTGATTAAACTTTCCGCACCGTCATTGAGTCAAGGTAGTCGAGTGGAACAGCTATTAGTCAAACAAGGAGATCAGGTAAAAGCTGGACAGGCGATCGCAATTTTAGATAATCGCGATCGCTTACAAGCCGCATTACAAGAAGCCGAAGCAGGTGTAAAAATAGCACAGATAAATTTAGCAAAAATCCAGGAAGGTGCAAAACTAGGCGAAATCCAGGCGCAAAAAGCCGAAATGGCGCGTATTCAAGCACAGACTCTAGGAGATGAACGGCAGCAAAGAGAAACAGTCACCCGATTAGAAGTACAGTGGCAAACAGAGAAAACAGCACAACAAGCCACAATTAACAAACTAGAAG
Source organism: Nostocaceae cyanobacterium CSSed10_463m (assembly GCA_003556955.1). Next base: position 1,104 of record PWQB01000841.1, on the reverse strand, counting down.
CAGAACTCAACAATGCCCAAGTAGAATTTCAACGCTATCAGCAATTATATTCAGAAGGAGCAATTTCCCAGTCTTTATTTGACAGTAAACGCTTGAGTGTAGATATTATTACCCAGCAGTTGAGCGAAGCTAGAGCCATTCTCAACCGTATTGATGGCACTGGCCGCCAGCAGATTACCGAAGCTCAGACAGTTTTAGCTCGCATTCAAGCCACCGGCAACCAACAAGCAAATGCCGCAGCCGCTACCCTAGACAGGATTGCCGAAGTTCGTCCGGTAGATGTCGCCGCAGCAAAAGCAGAAGTTACTCGTGCGATCGCAGTCGCAAAACAGGCAAAGGCTAACTTAGATCAGGCTTATGTAAAAGCACCCCAAGATGGTGTGATATTTAACATTCATACCCGTTCAGGTGAAATAGTATCAAATGACGGCATTATCGAGATGGGGCAAACCAACCAGATGTATGCAGTTGTAGAAGTTTATCAAAGCGACGTGAGCAAAGTTCAACCTCAACAACGGGTGCGAATATCTAGTAATTCTCTACCAGGTGAATTAGTCGGAACAGTGGATTGGGTAGGCTGGAAAGTGCAACGGCAAAATATTATCAATAGCGACCCCACGGAAAATATTGACTCCAGAGTTGTGGAAGCTCATGTAAAACTTGATGCAACATCCAGCCAAAAAGCCGCTAAATTTACCAATTTACAAGTTAAGGCAGTGATTGAACTGTGAAACACTTAATCAAACAACTACAACGGCGAACACCTCTCGGATGGTTACAACTCAGCCATCATAAAGGTCGTTTGGTTGTCGCCATAGCCGGGATTGCCTTTGCAGATGTCCTGATGTTTATGCAGCTAGGCTTTCAGAATGCTCTCTACGACAGCAACACCACCATAAATCGGGCTGTGCTGGCAGACATCATTTTAATCAGTCCCCAAAGCCGGAATATGCAAAGTATGTCTACCTTTTCACGACGGCGATTATTTCAGGCTGCTGATGTACCAGGTGTCAAATCAGCTACAGCCATGTATATCGGTTTAATCACTTGGAAAAATCCCCAAACTCGCCGCAAAACCCCTGTCCACGCCATTGGTATCACTCC
>PWQB01000612.1 GCA_003556955.1 Nostocaceae cyanobacterium CSSed10_463m | reverse complement strand
GAAATGTACTACTAAAGAATCAGCCACAAAATTAGGCGGAATAAAATCAGGTTGAAGACAATAATTACTGAGACTTTGGGCTGTTTTTTCCCCAACAACGGCAATTTTTACCCCAGCTAAAGCACGAACATCTTTACCTTGGGCAATTAATCGCTCAAAAAAGTAGTCTACACCATTGCTAGAAGTGAGAATCAGCCAGTGAAAATCAGCTAAATTAGCTATTGCTTGATCCAAAGCATTCCAACTTGAAGGCGGGACAATTTCTAAAGTTGGCATTTCAATCACAGTCGCACCAGATGCAGTCAGGCGATCGCTAAATTGGCTTGATTGTCCAGAAGCACGAGTCACCAAGATAGTTTTACCTGTCAGGGGGAGATGGGGAGATGCAGAAAAGTTGTTGAGCATTATTTGGGCGTGAGCAACTTGATTTGAGGATATTTTCTCAGGTTTTAAGTAATTGCATAATCTCACAACTTCGCCAATCACAATTACCACTGGAGACAGAGAAACCCCCGTAGTTTGTTCCAGAATGTTATCTAATTGACCCGTCCAAATTTGTTGTTGGCTAGTTCCCGCCCAACGGATAATGGCAATAGCAGTAGAACGCGATCGCCCGTGCTTGATTAATTGGTGTATAATCTCCGGCAGATTTCCCCCACCCATCAAGATGACTAAGGTATCTAACCGAGATAAAGCATCCCAATTTAAAACATCAGGTTCATGGGCTGTAAATACCGCAAAACAACGACTCAAAACAGCATCCGTCAAAGGAATCCCCGCCATTAATGGAGCTGCAAGAGCCGTAGAAATTCCCGGTACAACTTCAAACTCACAACCAGCCCCTTGCAGAGCTTGAATTTCCGCAGTACAGCGCCCAAAAATAAACGGATCGCCTGATTTGAGACGCACCACTTGTTTTCCTTGTAAACAGTGCTGCACAAGTAACTGATTAATTTCCCCTTGAGGCGTGCTAGGTTGACCACCGCGTTTACCAACATTTAGCCGCAGACAATCCGGTGATACACACTGTAACAATTTCTGATCTACTAGAGCATCGTAAACTAATACCTGAGCCTTGCCCAAGAGATTTTCAGCCTTCACCGTCAGATAAGCCACATCACCAGGGCCAGCACCGACCAGATAAACTTTGCCCTTTTGTTCAGTCATAAGTAAAATAACCCCACCCCCAACCTCCTCCCCGCAAGCGAGGAGGGGGCTATGAAATACTTTATATGATTTTATATTATTAGTAATAATACCATAAAAAACGCCCCACAAAATGTTTTAATCAAGACTTTGCGTAACTTGGCGCGGACTCCGCGAACCTCTGCGTTAAAAACTCCCCATTCTATGCTTTTCATTACGAAATAGTTGTCAGAGAAACAAGATATGTATGATGACTTTGAGGATTAGAGATATCCAAAAAAATAGGGGAATTTTTGAGTTAGAAAAAATACCAATCAACCGCAATAATTAATACAAGTTTAATTTAGCTAAATAGCATCTTCATTACAACTTTAAAAATCAATTCCGGAGAAAATAAATAGAGAAAAAGAATACTAAAAATTTGCTCTCGGAGACAAAGAATGGTAGCGGTCGCAGAGAACATACAGCATCGATTAAGTATACAGACTGTAGAAATTGCCCCTAACACAACAGCGATTCGTTCTCTTGATTGGGATCGTGATCGCTTTGATATCGAATTTGGACTGCAAAACGGTACAACATACAACTCATATCTAATTAGGGGTGAACAGACAATTTTGATCGACACTTCCCACCAGAAGTTTCGACAATTATATTTAGATACACTCAAAGGCCTAGTTAACCCCAAAACCATTGATTACATAATCGTTAGTCACACAGAACCAGACCATAGCGGCTTGGTTGAAGATGTATTACAATTAGCACCCAGAGCCACTGTATTAGCTTCCAAAATTGCCCTTCAGTTTTTAGAAGGTTTAGTACACGAACCCTTTTCTAAGCGCATTGTCAAAAGTGGCGATCGCCTAGACATTGGCAAAGGACACGAAATCGAATTTGTTAGTGCGCCTAATTTGCATTGGCCAGATACAATCTTCAGCTTCGACCGCAAAACCAAAACCCTCTTCACCTGTGACGCTTTTGGAATGCACTTCTGTGACGAGCGCACCTTTGATGAAGACTTAGACGCCATCGAAGCTGACTTTAGATTTTATTACGACTGTCTCATGGGGCCAAATGCTCGTTCTCTGTTAAACGCGATGAAGAGAATGGGCGAGTTGGGCAAAATTAACATGATCGCCAACGGTCACGGTCCCCTACTCTACCATCACTTAGATTTACTCACCGAGTGCTACCAAACTTGGAGTCAAAGACAAGCCAAAACCGAAACCACCGTCGGCTTGTTTTATGTTTCCGAATATGGGTATAGCGATCAACTCGGTATGGCCATAGGTGAAGGTATCCAAAAAACTGGTGTAGGGATAGAAGTTCTTGACATCAGCACAGCCGAACCGCAAGAAATTCAAGAACTAGCAGGTAGAGCCAGTGGCATAATTATTGGAATGCCTCCATCTAGTGCTGCTGCTGCTCAAGCCGGCATTAGTTCCTTATTATCCGTGGTCAAAAACAAGCAAATGGTGGGCTTGTTTGAATGTTATGGCGGTGATGATGAACCCATTGATACCCTGCGAAGAAAGTTTATTGACTTGGGTGTAAAAGAAGCCTTCCCAGCCATTCGGATTAAAGAAGCTCCCACCGCAGCTACATTCCAAAGCTGCCAAGAAGCAGGTACAGACTTGGGACAATTGCTGATGCG
>PWQB01000195.1 GCA_003556955.1 Nostocaceae cyanobacterium CSSed10_463m | reverse complement strand
GCCCACACCGAACGGTATCTGACTAGGTGCAGGGGTAGCTGGGACAGTAGGAGGTGGAAGCATCCCTTGCGCCGCTAATCTACGGGTTAGAGCATTGGGAGGGCATCCCTGTGGTACTAAAATTCTGTTATTGTGTGGTTCTTCGTAATAAATACTGGAGCAAGGGTTAACTTGGGAAGTCGGTTGCTGTGCTACTGCTTTTTGAGAAATTACTGGCACACTAATTAATAAGCCGCCGCAAATAGCACTAAATAATCCAGCATACTTGCGAAAGTTTTGGGGATGTTTATTCATAATTCACTCCTAAACAAACTTAAATTTTCTTACCTTAAAAGTTTCTCAATCAATTTAAATTAGGTAAGACAATTCTAAAATATGAGATAATAAATTTTTAATCACCAAAAATCAGTGACGGAAATAAATTGATACTCAAAATATAGCAATTAGCTTGAGTTATTTAATCTAACTAGAGTAATGAAATCGATATAAAGTTAATCCCTGATTTCAATCTCAAGGCTGAGGTTATTAAATAAGAAATATTTAGCCCATACGGAGAGACTTAGATCCCCGACTTCTTTAAGAAGTCGGGGATATTTATGTCTTTATGTTAGGAAAAGTTTTAAGCTTCTTCCCAGATTTGGCGGACTTTATCAGGTAACCAGCTAGAAATTTCCTGAATGCGTTCTGCTGATAATTCATCTTTAGTGGCAGAAAATACCGCTTTTACCACCTGTTCACGATCTACATTGGATGGCATTCCGCCTTCATTTGCTACTCTAAATAAGAAGCGATCGCTATCAATTTTAAATATACCAGGTCCCTGCCAAGGTGGACGTACCCGACTCAAAAATCCGACAATTGGATTTGTATCATGCCACAAGTCGGCAATTTCCATTTGTAGCGATTTATTATCAGTGGATTCCACTGGTTTGTGCAGTTCCGCTTCTACTCTGTCGGCGGCGGCTGTGGTCATTAAGTCACGCATCACCCGATATACTACTTCTGTAATATCCCTAGCGTCAAAAATATCGCTTAAACCACTTTTTAACATCACCTTTTCTAAGAAAGGCATATCTTTGGTGGCAATGGTAACCGATGATCCTGTTTTTAATGTTTCAGGTGGATTTGCTGCTAGTTTCTTGAGCATTTTCTCACCTTTGTCGGTCAATTCTGCTTTTTTAAAGGTGATCAAGTGAGGTAAAACTCCCTCAGCAGCATTATTAGCAATTTCTTGAGGATTTATAAAATCAGGAACATCGTTATTTGCATAGGCGTTACCTGTGAACTCTGCGTTAATATAATCCTTTTGATTCAAATAATCTAAATGTCCTAAAAATTCGGCGGGTGTTAATTCACGATTGGCTAAATCAGCCTCGTTAAATCTCACCTCGTGCATTCCTGTTCCAGTGTCATTAATTTTTTTGAGCAAAATATAAGCAACATCTTTTCTAATACTAATTGGCATATAAACCTCCAAACTTTCTTTCTGGCGCAAGTATTTAGCCAAGCTAAAGCTAGCAGTTAATATAACTACCTATTCAACTATGAGCAAAAATTGTGTCTGTACAAATCCTGGCTAAGAATTAGATTGTTTCGCCCTAGGGTTTTAATCTGAGGGTAAAATTTTGACAAACAAACATTATTATTTAGATTAGTAATTAAATACTAAATTTTCATCTATCACAAGAAACAAATGTCACAAATAAATTTAATACTCCAGAGTGATTGGTAAAGTGACAGTAAAAGTTGTACCTTTGCCAACAGTACTTTCTACTTGCAGATGTCCTTGATGATGTTCGACAATAGCAGATGCGATCGCTAGTCCTAATCCTGAACCTGTAGAACTGTCTGCATTTGTCTTTGCTGTCTTATGGGTACGGGCTGGATCTACCCGATAAAAGCGGTCAAATAAGCGGGGTAAGGCTTCTGCGGGAATACCAATCCCGGTATCGCTTATTTTAATTTGCAATAAAGCTGTATTATAAAGAATTTTAGCAACGCGATTGCTACCTTCTAAACGCGCCAATTGTACATATACTTCGCCTTCGGCTGGGGTGTATTGTAAAGCATTGCTAATTAAATTTGTTAATAGCCGCACTAATTGATCCCATTTACCTGGGAGTGTAAACCAATTTTCTAGTAATTCGGGGCTAGTTTCCGCAGTGGGAGGATCAACTAAGTCCAGAGTTAAAGTAATGTTTTTCTCCTTGGCTAACAGTTGTTGTTCTTCCACTACTTCTATGAGTAAAGCATCCAAGGGACAAGATGAAAACACATCTTTGCTAATTCCACTATCTTGTCTGGCTAAAAACAATAAATCATTCACTAGCTTACCCAAGCGCTGGGTTAGCCGTTCCACTAACTTTAACTGTTGGCGGTAGTTGACAAAATGAGTATTTTGTGTATCTGCTAATTCTAAATCAGCCAAGGCAACTTGTACATTGGTTTGAATTAAAGTAATGGGACTTCGGAGTTCGTGAGAAGCGTCGGCGGTAAATTGTTTCAGACGTTGGTAAGATTCCCCCACAGGTTCCATTGCTTTACCGGATAGAAACCAACCGCTTGCTGCTACAGACAGCACCATAAACCAAGTCCCTAACGCCAAATCAATGATTAACTGACGACTAGGTTTAGTCACTTCAAACCAAGGATGACTAACACGCAAATATCCTAATACTTGCCGTCCCACTTCCACACGCTGGGTAACTTGTCTAAGTAGGAGTGCTGAGTGCTGAGTGCTGTTAGCGATAGCGGGGCGTTTAGCCCGTGCTGAGTCTTGAGTTGTGCCATCTTCCGGCTTTTCTTGCTTAATGACTCTGACGGTTTCACCTAAATGGCTGCCATGAATGGGAATATTTAGAGGTTCGGATAAGGTTGACCAAAGTAATTTGCCGTTGGCACTAAACCATTCTAGGTCAATGTGGTCATCTTCTACGGTGCTGGCATTGTCCCGAAAACTGGCTTCTACATTAATGCGAAATTGTTCAACATCCCCATCGACTGGCTCAATTACAAGCGATCGCTCAACAATTTCCACCACGTGATTGAGGGTATCATCAACACGCTCAATTAATGTACTGCGGACATATAAATATACACCACTAGCAAATAGTAAAAGTAATACCGCAGTTACGGCAGTGTACCAGATAGCAAGACGGCGGCGAGTAGCTTGAAACATTTGGCAATGCAGAGAAATTCTGTTGTTGTTCTTCTTGAATGTTAAATTATGGTTGAGACCAATATTTCTACGACAGTAATCGTGAATATAGCGACTGAAATCGTATTTTTAATTGAAGAAGATCCAGAGGGTGGTTATACCGCCAAAGCCTTGGGGGAATCGATTTTTACGCAAGCTGATGATATTGCTAGCTTGAAGGAAATTTTACGTGATGCGGTGCGTTGTCATTTTCCTGATCAGACAAATCGACCTAAAATGATTAGACTGCATATCGTACATAGGGGCGGGCAAGATGCCCACCCCACAAGAGTTTCACTATAGCTTTTATACCTCATATATCTGCAACCTGCTGTAAAACCGCAGTTACGGCAGTATACCAGATAGCAAGACGGCGGCGAGTAGCTTGAAACATTGACCAGTGCAAATAAGTTCTGTTGTTATACCAGGTATATCAGCGAAAAGCCGCATTGATTCGGCTATTCAATGGTAAATTAGATATTGGATCAGACGTTATCCCGTGGGTGAGGCAATGTCTGAAGGGTTTTACCCGCAATTGCTGTTTACACCCAGAATCCACCGTTATTTATGCGGAGGAGTACGTCAATCAATATATGTATTTTCCCTCAGATGTAGCTTTGCATCTGGATAACCTGAGATCGTTATGCCGAAATCAAAAAAGAACGCTCATACCATTGATTTAAACGATCCGCAATATTACATTAACCGCGAGTTAAGCTGGTTGGAATTTAATAGTCGTGTACTTCATGAAGCCTGTGACCCCCGAACACTGCTTTTAGAACGATTAAAATTTTTGGCAATCTTTAGCGCCAATTTAGATGAGTTCTTTATGGTGCGGATTGCAGCTTTAAAACAACAAGTAGAAGCCAAAGTTGCCCAGTTAACTCCTGATGGTCGTACACCACAAAAACAACTAGACGACGTTAGATCAACCCTCACACCCCTGTTTACAAAACAACACCAACAGTTTGAAGAAGTTCTACAACCTCTGTTGGCTAGTCATGGTATCCATATCCTGGACTACATTAATTTAAATCAAAAACAACGGACTTATTTAGATAATTACTTTGAAGAGCAAATCTTTCCGGTTCTGACTCCTTTAGCAGTTGACCCTAGCCATCCTTTCCCCTTCATTTCTAATCTCAGCCTAAATTTGGCAGTTGTGGTGAAAAATCCTGATACCGAAGAAGAATTTTTTGCCAGGGTGAAAGTCCCCAGTGTGCTACCGCGATTTTTGCCTATACCGCCAGAGTTAGGAATTTCTGAAACTGGACAAACTGCTCACTGGACTGGTGTACCTTTAGAACAGGCGATCGCACATAACCTGGAATTTCTATTTCCAGGCATGAATATCCAAGAATATCATCCCTTCCGCATTACTCGTGACGCTGATTTGGCTTTGGAAGAAGATGAAGCAGATGATTTGCTATTAGCCATTGAACAAGAATTACGCAAACGCCGCATGGGTGGGACTCCCGTCAGACTAGAAATTAAATCTCACACCCCTGACCCCATCCGTTCGCGGTTGTTGCAAGATTTAGACTTAACGGAAAATGATGTCTACGAAGTTGATGGTCTTTTAGGACTGCGGGACTTAATGTATTTTATGGCTTTGCCATTACCCGAACTTAAAGAACCACCACGCCAGTCTGTAGTTCCTTCCCGTTTGCAAAGGTTGAGAGAACCGAGTTTAAACTCAGACGCTTTGGAATTAGAAGAAGGTCAAGACTTTTTTGCGGTCATTCGAGAAAAGGATTTATTAGTCCACCATCCCTATCAATCTTTTTCCTCAACTGTGGTACGTTTTATCACTCATGCAGCCCATGACCCCAATGTGTTAGCGATCAAAATGACCCTTTACCGCACTTCTGGGGACTCGCCTATAGTCAAAGCTTTAATTGCTGCGGCAGAAAATGGCAAACAAGTATCTGTGTTAGTGGAATTAAAAGCACGGTTTGATGAAGAAAATAATATCTACTGGGCGAGGAGTTTAGAAAGAGTTGGCGTTCACGTTGTCTATGGTTTAGTAGGGCTAAAAACCCATTGCAAAACCGTGATGGTGGTGCGAAGAGAAAAAGACCGGATGCGCCGCTATGTGCATATAGGTACTGGTAATTATAATCCTAAAACAGCACGTTTGTATACAGATTTGGGATTATTTAGCTGCCGGGAAGAATTGGGCGCTGATATTACAGATTTATTTAATTTTCTCACAGGCTATTCTCGGCAAAAATCATATCGAGAAGTGCTAGTTGCACCTGTGAATATGCGCGATCGCTTTTTGGCATTAATTCATCGGGAAATAGAAAATGTCCAAAATGGCTTTTCTGGGCGCATTGTTGCCAAAATGAATTCCCTAGTAGACCCCCAAATTATCGCTACTTTATACGAAGCATCTCGCGCTGGCGTGCAAATGGATCTAATTATTCGCGGTATTTGCTGTTTGCGTCCAGGACTCAAAGACATCAGTGAAAATATTCGTGTCATCAGCATTATTGGCCGCTTCTTAGAACATTCTCGCATTTATTATTTCCATAATAATGGACAGGAAGAAATTTATATCGGCAGTGCAGATTGGATGAGTCGTAACTTAGACCGCCGAGTGGAAGTCATTACTCCCATCAAAGACCCAGACATTGCCAAAGATTTGCAAGAAATTCTGGGAATCATGTTAGCAGATAATCGTCAAGCCTGGGAATTACAACCTGATGGTAATTATATCCAACGTCGTCCCGGTGATAGCTTGCATGGTGAAGTTGTAGATTGTCCAGAAACTAATTCCCAAAAAACTCTCATAAATATGGCATTACGTTCAACTGGGATAGCCTCAAATTTGATTAACTCCAAAAAGAATTAGTATCACGTAGGAGAACTCCACAAAAAGAAATGCCCAATTGTCATTGCGAATGGAGCGCAGCGAAATGAAGCAACCGCAAAATCTTGGGATTGCTAGAGCCTCCGATGCCGCAGGCTGTACGCTACAATCTGTTTCGCTCGCAATGACAGCTTTTGGATCAATCATTCTGTGGAGTTCTCTAGACAAATATAGCAGTCCTTCTTATCTTTGCGACCTTCTCCCCTGGGAAGACGGTAACACGAAGGCGGTTCGATAATTAAAAAAACTTGATTAAAAAAACTTGATTTTTTAGCAACTTCTCGCATCCCTTAATAGGAGTTAAGACAATGTATTCAACCATTAGATAGAGTGATTTTTATTGTGTCTACCCTTACACTTAAGGGATTGATGTAATCTATTTTTTTATTTCCTTAAATGTTAATGCTTTCTTGTAAATCTACAACCTTGCGTGTTCTAGTGGTTGATGATCACGAACTTACACGTTTAACTTTACAACTAGCTTTTTCGACTCAAGAAAATCTCCAAGTAGTTGGTTTGGCCTGTAATGGTCAAGAAGCTATAGAAATGCTGGAAACCTGCAAACCTGATGTCATCGTTCTAGATTTACAAATGCCAGTTATGGATGGTTGGAGTGCTTCTAATCATATCAAAGCCATATCTCCCCACACTCAAATCCTGGCTTATTCTTCAGTGGAAGATGCGAATTTTTTGGGCGCGCAGACTACATTCAATTTTGACGAGATTTGCCACAAGGATGTTCCCACAAATGAACTAATTGCTTTAGTTAGGCAATTAGCAGAACGTGCCGGAAATTCTTAACTCAGACTCAGGGAGGCGGCAAAATTATGTTCAAATTTTTAGTCCAGGCTGCTTAGATGTTGGGAACCTAGAAAATCTTTTCTTGGATAGAGAAACAGCGCCAGTTGAACCGCTAATTTACGGTTACATTAGCGCTGCTGTGTGTTTTCGTATACCTAGTGTAGCCTAATTATTATCTGTTTCCGGTATAGTCCGCTTAAATTCATCAATTAAATCATCCATTTCTTCCAATGCCTGATTGACATCAATTCTCAAAGTTCCCAAATTTGGCTGCTCCAAAAGGCTGAGTAGATACTCGCGTTTGCTTTGAACTACGGCAATTCGTTCTTTTATAGTCTGTAAATCCATTATTTTCTTCCAGTCTTGAAATAGCCTCAATTCTTAAGTTAACCCAAAATAGTGTACAGATGCGATTAACTCATCTACACCAGGGAAATGGGGAAACTTTGACCTCTCCCCGCGCTAAAGCGACGGGGATTCTAAACTGTTGCTACAAGGGAGGCTAAAGCCGTCCCTCTCAGCTTCTTAGCTTTGGTTTCCCAGATCCGAAATCTGGTAGCAAGGGTCAAAGCTTGCCTACAGACCTTGACTAGGCTTAGACCTAATTGTGTCTCTACTTTCCGCATTATGTTTGCAGCACCATTCAAATCAGCGTTGATTAAAATGCCTTTGTTAGTCCGATACATACCGCGCTTTACTCGCCTTCCGCTTGGTGTCCACCCTTCAGGTTTTGCGCCGAAAATAGGCAGAAAATCACCATCTAGAAAACTAGCTTTGCTGGTATATGATTCTTCAGTTTCAACAAATTTGATACCGTAGTATTCGCACAGTTGTTTAACTCGTTCCTTAAGTTTAGCAGTTGGTATTTGTACAAAAGATTGCGTTGTTTTACCTAATTGAGCCTCTTGTCTTTGCCCTTGATTCCATCCAAAAACAACCGTACCAATTTGATGCTCAATACAATGGTCAACTACCAACTTAGCCGCTGTATTCACAGCATCCCGCATCTGTCTATTGCGTTTTTCTGTGATTTGAGCCAACTGGTCATCCCAGTATCCTTGCGGTTTACCCTCTTTGAGTGTGGAGACACGTTTGTTATACCACTGATTGAGGGATTTAACTTTACGACCATCAACAATAAAACTGGTTCCAACATTAGAAACGCAACTTAGCCAGTTGTTAATGCCTGGATCAATAGCCAAGGCGTACTCTAGATTTAGCTTTATCTCTTGTACTGACTCTTTTTCATAGACAAATTCAGCATAAAAGTATTGGTTTCTGGGTAGTATTCTTAGCTCCTTAATATCTGCAAATTTCAGGTTAGAAGGCATTGGTAGCAGGAAACTGTCAAGTTTAAACCAACGTTTAACGGTATTGCCCAAGGGTATTTTTATGTTGTTGTCAACAAGTTTCAGCGCTTGCTTAGGATAAGTCACAAGCGCATAGCCTTTACCTTTACGATACTTTGGCAATTTAGGCTTAAAATGCAACTCGCCTCTACTGTACTTTTTATCTAGCTCCTTAAAAGATTTGAACGATTCGGCGACAGACCTAAGTATTTGTTGTGCTGCTTGAGAGTGTAAAACTTGATAATGTTTATTAGTTTTATATTCTTTTTCGAGGTCATATTTACCAATTAATTTGCCCTTTTTAAAAAATATTTGACGAGCATAATAGATGCCGCAGTTTGTTAACTTATGGGACTCTGAGCAAATAAACTCAAGGACTGCTTTGAGTCCTTCATCTGGATTAACTAGATTTTGCTGACAACCATACATCGTTTTTACCTCCTTGGGATATACTAACACTAAATACTAACAATGTATGTGCTAAATGAAAACAAAAACATTAACAATACGTCTATCTGAGCGTAGAAGACATAAACTTTATTTATATGCGGCTCAAAAAGATAAAACTATTACCGCTTTGATTGAAGATTGGATTGATAGCCTAAAGCTTGAAGGGGACACAGCAGGCTAAAACCTGCCGAGTCCCCTTTCATCCCCTGTCTAAAGCACGAAGTACGCAACTGCGTTGCTGCTTCTCAGGGGCTTTCATGCTCCCGAAAGTTTTTGTAATTCTGCTTTTATTGTGACCAATAAACGATGATAATAAAACTAAGATGTTAAGAATTTATAATATTTTCAGCTCATGTTACGTAAAATTTCTTTGGGGACTATCGGTTTAACCGTTGGCGGTATATTAATCATTGTCGGTTTCATCGCCTATGGTGCTGATAATGCCACACTTAATCTTGTTGGCTTCTTTTATGGATTTCCTCTGTTTCTCGGAGGATTGGCGCTCAAAGCCAATGAAATTCAGCCCATACCCTTCAGCCAAGAGACAGCGCCATCAGTACTACTCTTGCGGGAACAGCAAGCAACGGTAACTCAAAATAAAATTCGCAAGGATATCACTCGATACTGTTACGGTCAAGAAGCTCATTTAGATGAGGCTCTGTCTTACCTTGGTCTGAGTCCCACAGATGAAGATCGCCCAGTAGTCACAGGTTTACGAGAAACAGAAATTAATGGGGCTTACGCCTTAATTTTAGAATTTGATTCGCCGTTCATTTCATTTGCTGATTGGCAGGCAAAACAGGAAAAAATGACCAAGTATTTTGGCCCTGGAGTTGATATTAAAATTACAGAGGTTGAGGAAGATATGATTGAATTAACAATTCAAACTCAACTAAAAGCAAGTCAGGCTGAATCAAAAGAAGCAGGGGGGCAGGTAGCTTCACAAGGGTAGGTTTTTAATCTAGGACTTACGCAAAAATCTCTCAAACCCTCATTTCTCTGTGTACTCTGCGCCTCTGTGGTTAGTTTTTCCCTAACTTATGCGTAAGTCCTATAATCTTATCTGTGAAGGCAAGACTTGGAAGACAATCCGGGAAGGTAGACAAGGTAGATTTTATCCGCACAATAGTATTTTGATGGACTGTTGTTTTTACCAAGATCAGATGATTGGGTACGGTTTTTCTCCCTTGTCTACTATCCTTCCTTGTCCACCTTGTCTTGCCCTCACGAGAATGTAAAATACCTACCCTTGTGAACCTGCGCCCTTCCCCTCTACCTCTTCGGTTCAACCTTTGCGAAACCAAACGAGACTCAAAATTCTGGGTTTTAGTTCAAAAACGAAACCCAACCTAAATTCATTCAGGATAGGCCAAGGCAGAAATTGACTGCAAAGCTATTTTTCTAATCGTATTGCATACCACTGCAAATATTTTCCTGGGCCAACATCTAATTCACAACTTGTATCAATTAAATATTGGGCTTGAGCATTTACAGAATCAAACTGTTGTAAATCTGTGGGCAAATCCTGATTACTCATTTTTTGCAGCACAAGCTTGAGTTTGTCTAAAAGTTCATTGGCTGTCAGAAATTGTTCTGGCTGGTCTGTTTCTAAAACGACGAAATTATCCTGCTGATACATGAGTGAGTCTGGCATTTCAGAATATTGCTCAATAAATTTTAATGTTTAACAAAATTGGGAAATGGACTTTTTTGGCAGTTTTTGTGGAAAAATGTTGTCTATAGTCTTGCTTGCTACCGAATAATGCAGGCGTTATATACCCCGTCTACTCATCTATATTTGATACTTATGTACCGTCTTAGGTAGTATACTGATATTTTTCATCAAAAGTCACCTATCTTTTGCCCGGAATATAAATATTTCCATTTTAAATAACTATTTTTACTTGTCTCAAGTACATAAAAACTAATGAATCAACAAGTTTTTTCCCAGATTTTTACTACTGTAAAACAACTTTAACGCCTAGATAACTTAGTGGTGAGGGACAGGTTTTATCAGACTTGCCCCCACCGGATACATTTTCAGTGGAACGCTACTTATGTCATGCATACGCCAATTTGCTCGATCTAAACAACCCCCGGTGATTCTGGTGGCTGATGATGATAAGACCATCCGATTACTGTTACGTGAAGCTATGGAAAAAGAAGGCTATAAAGTCATTGAGGTGGCTGACGGTCAACAGTGTTTAGATGCTTATGAAACTGTCAAACCAGATATAGTTTTACTAGATGCGATCATGCCTGTGATGGATGGCTTTACTTGCTGTAGACAATTGTTGCAAATTGCCAGAAACAATTTGATGACAGCATTAGAAAATCTTGATACTGAATCTCCTTTGGGTAATACTGTAATTTCAAAGTTATGGGAGCGTACCCCCATATTGATGATTACCAGTTTGGATGATCAGGAGTCTGTAGATCGTGCTTTTGATGCAGGTGCAACAGATTACCTGACTAAGCCCATTCATTGGGCTGTATTGCGCCAGCGATTACGAAAATTACTGCAACAAGCCCAAGTATATAAACAGTTAGAAGCGGCAAATCAGGCTTTACAGCATCTTGCCAATATAGATAGTTTAACTGGGCTGGCTAATCGTCGTCGTTTTGATGATTATCTCAGAACCCAGTGGATTCGTTCAGCGCAGGAACAATCGCCTTTATCGCTGATTTTATGTGATATTGATTTTTTTAAATT
>PWQB01000028.1 GCA_003556955.1 Nostocaceae cyanobacterium CSSed10_463m | reverse complement strand
TGTTAGATGATACAATTCTGCCCATTGAATTGGTGAATGGATCTGAGACAATTACAAGCGATCGCATTACCTACGGTCATCGTGTCTTACACCCCGCAACTGTAACCATTTCTAACGCGACAGATTATGTCAACACCCTACGCGATGCTTTTGTGATCGTTGACCCAGAAGCACGGGCTAATATTATCCAAAGGGAAGTTCAAGCAGCAGCCGAGAAAGCCGGCGGTTCGACAATATTCTACCCCGATTTGTTAAAAGAAGTCACCAATTTGGTAGAATATCCTTCTGCCGTCGTCGGTAAATTTGAACCGGAATTTTTAGAGTTACCGACTGAGGTAATTACAGAAGTGATGGTGACACACCAGCGTTATTTTCCGGTATTTAAAGCGGCTGAAAGCAAAGAATTATTGCCTAATTTTATCACAGTTTCTAATGGCGATCCCAGCAAAGCAGATATTATCGCTGTGGGAAATGAAAGGGTAATTCGTGCCAGATTAGCTGATGGTAAATTCTTTTATAAAGCTGACTTAGCTAAACCTTTAGTTAGCTATTTACCGCAGTTAGAAACTGTCACATTCCAAGAAGAATTGGGTTCAGTTCGTGATAAAGTAGATAGAATAGTCACCATTGCAGATTACATTAGCCGACAATTAGAATTAGAGGCAAACCAACGCGAAAAAACCGAACGAGCGGCTTTATTATGTAAAGCTGATTTGGTTTCTCAAATGGTCTATGAGTTTCCTGAATTACAAGGGATTATGGGCGAAAAATATGCTTTAGCCAGTGGGGAAGATGCAGAAGTAGCCAGCGCCATTGTCCAACATTATTTACCCACAGGTGCAGGTGATATTTTACCGGAAACTCTCACAGGTCAAATTGTCGGTTTAGCTGATAGATTAGATACTTTAGTCAGCATCTTTGGCTTGGGTTTAATTCCCACAGGTTCCTCAGATCCTTTTGCGTTGCGTCGGGCGGCAAATGCGGTGGTTAATATTACTTGGTTTGCGAATTTGCCGATTAATTTAGATAAATTATTAACGCAAATAGCCACAGATTTTGCTGCGAAATACAATAAGGAACAAGATAAATTGATTGCAGCTTTGCAAGAGTTTTTCTTACAAAGGATTCGCACCTTACTACAAGATGAAAAGCAAATTGACTATGACTTAGTAAACGCCGTTTTGGGAGAGAATGACCCAGAATATACAGAACGGGCGTTACAAGATTTGCTAGATGTACGCGATCGCGCCTTATATCTGCAACAAATCCGCAAAGATGGTACTCTAGATAAAATCTACGAAACTGTCAACCGTTCCACCAGACTAGCCGCCCAAGGTGATTTAGACTTCCAGCAGCTAGAACCGACAAGTTTAATTCAACCCGAATTATTCCAAAAGTCTTCTGAGCAAGCATTCTACAACGCCCTGCTAGAATTAGTCCCCCAAACTCAAGCAGCTAAAGAAACGCGCAATTATCAACTATTGATAGCAGCGTTGGCAAAAATTGCGCCCACCGTGGCTAGCTTCTTTGATGGTGAAGATAGCGTTTTAGTCATGGACCCCAATCCAGATATTAAACGCAATCGGCTACACTTACTCGGATTACTACGGAATCATGCCCGTGTATTGGCTGATTTTGGTGCTATTGTCAAAAATCTGTAGCCCCAAACCTAACCCCCCAACCCCCTTCCCTACAAGGGAAGCTATGGTGTACATACAAATAATATGATCCCCCTAAATCCCCCTTAAAAAGGGGGACTTTAAGAAAATTTCCCCCCTTCTCAAGGGGGGCTAGGGGGGATCAAAACGTGATGAGGCAACTTGATAAGACTTGTGTGTACACGATAGTACGTACACGATAGTACGAGGGAAGGGGGAGAATTGAAAGCCTCTCTCCTTGTAAGCCTACGGTGTACATACATCCTGAACCAAAAAGAGTTTCCAGTCCTAAAAACAGAATTTAACTGTAAATCTTGTTCCCCTCCTCGCTTGCGGGGAGGGGCTAGGGGTGGGGTCTTATAAATTTGTAGCCTCATGCAACAAAAAATTGGTGTAATTGTTGCCAATAAGCGTTACTATAATGAGTGCTTAACCAGGGAACTCTGCTACAGTCTATGCCTAGAGCTTCAGTAATTGGATTAGGAAAGTCCGGTGTTGCTACGGCCAGATTGTTGAAACGGGAAGGTTGGGAGGTAGTGCTAAGTGATAGTAACACCTCCTCTAGCCTCCTGAAACAACAACAAGAACTCGCTACCGAGCAAATTACGGTAAAATTGGGGCATTCCCTCGATTTAAATGGCAGTGATTTATCTGATTTAATTGTTGTTAGCCCCGGCGTACCTTGGGATATTCCCGTTTTAGTCAAGGCGCGAGAATTAGGTATTGAAACTATCGGCGAAATGGAACTGGCTTGGCGATATTTACAAGCTTCCCCCTGGGTGGGCATTACTGGCACGAATGGTAAAACTACCACCACCGCTTTAATTGCCGCAATTTTTCAAGCCGCCGGATTAAATGCCCCGGCTTGTGGTAATATTGGTTATGCTGCCTGTGAAGTTGCGTTATCTGAAAAACTTCCCGACTGGGTAATTGCCGAAATTAGCAGTTATCAAGTAGAATCTTCAGTTACTCTCGCCCCCCGCATCGGCATTTGGACGACGTTTACACCAGACCATCTGGCACGTCATAAGACTTTAGAAAATTACTACAATATCAAAGCTAAGTTATTAAAGCAGTCCCATTTTCAAGTATTGAATGGTGATGACTCCTATTTGCATAAAATGGGTATTAGTCATTGGCCTGATGCTTACTGGACAAGTGTGAAAGGTGAAGATTTTTTAGTTAGTGAACAAGGCTTTTATATTGCAGATG
>PWQB01000461.1 GCA_003556955.1 Nostocaceae cyanobacterium CSSed10_463m | reverse complement strand
CCAAAGTCCGATGTCACGGTTTTTAAAGACAGCAAAAAATAATCATTAGCAGCATCTGCACTTAAACTTGCGCCCACAGACTCCACTTGTTCAGCCACTTCCCAGGTGGAAAGTCCCTCGCATCCTTTAGTCATTACTGATGACAGCAAATGGGCTAACCCCGCTTGCTCCCGCTTTTCGTAACAACTACCAGCACGGACAAACATCCGCGCAGCGACAATATCCGCCACAGGATTTTCTGCAACAAGCAAGACAATACCATTATTTAATACAGTCCGGTGAATAGGAGAAGAAGATAAAGTAGGTTTCACAGTTATCAGTTATCAGTTAACAGTTATCAGTTATCAGATGTATGGTGTTGGTAAAAATATTCCTGCTCAAACTATTGTGGCGTATGGTTTTTACCCGCCTTACCCATAAAATTAAAGCCCCCAAGTTTTTGCTAACTTTGGGAGCTAATAATTTTTAGTTCACCGCAACGCCGTTTTACCTAAGTTTATGACCTGGTTTAACCAGGTGGGTGCCGACGTTCTTCGTTTTAAGTTTCCGGGTACCAGCCCGGTTTACTGCCACGAGACCAGTTAGCTTCCCTTTTCTTTCAAGACATAGATCAAAAAACTTGATGGCAGTCACCAACGTCGTAGTGGAACTAACTTATTATAGCCTTCTCAAATAAAATGTGTGTTCACTAGGAAAATTTTCTCGTGGATTTAACTGGGATACCAGATTGATTCTATCTGATGGACTATGTGATTGATGGCATCTCGGTTTGGCTGATGCAGTAATACAGTGACGTGTCCCAGTTTGCGACCTGGACGTGATTCTGTTTTTCCGTACCAGTGAACGCAAGCGTCAGGAATTGCGGCTAATTGTTGGCGCTGACTGTGGTAGTCGCTGGTGGATTTTTCATATCCCAACAGGTTCACCATCACTGCACTAGCACAAGTTAAAGCAGTATTTCCCAAGGGTAAGCCACAAACCGCCCGCAAATGCTGCTCAAATTGTGATGTTTCACAAGCGTCTAGGGAGAAATGCCCAGAATTATGGGTACGAGGGGCAATTTCATTCACTAAGATTTTACCTGTGGCGGTGAGAAACAATTCTATGCCAAACAGCCCTACTACTTCCAGGCTATTTAATAAAGTATGAGCGATCGCTTGTATTTCTGTCTCTTGTTCTGGTGTAATATCAGCAGGTGCAATCACTCGCCGACATACCTGCTGTTCTTGTTGAGTTTCCACCACAGGGTAACTGACAACTTCACCATCTACAGAACGGGCGGCAATTACTGCTAATTCTCGTTCAAAGGGGACAAATTCTTCTATTAAAAAAATATCTTGACTTAAAGCTGAATTTGTGGTATATGAATTTAGCTTTTGTTCTAAAGCTGCTAAATCATGAATAATGAAAGTTCCTTGACCATCATAACCATGCCGTCGGGATTTTAACACCACAGGAAAACCCAACTCTTGAATTGGCGAACTCAGATTTTCTGCTTGGGTAACCGCAAAAAATCGGGGAACAGGTAAACCCAACTTTTGTAAATAGCAGCGCTGATGATATTTATCTAACAGAGGACTTAAAGCGTTTAACCTCGGTCGAAAGCACACACCTTGATGTTCTATCAAAGATAAAGCATCTAAATTCACAAATTCATTTTCAAAGGTAATGACATCGGTCTTTTGTGCTAAAACCTCTGTGGATATAGCATCATCAACCGTCGCCAAAACAGCATCCTGAGCGATCGCCACAGCCGGATCATGTAAACTAGGAGTTTGCACCACTAATTGTACACCTAACTTTTTAGCTGCATCCCCCATCATCCAGGCCAGTTGACCACCACCAATTACACCAACACGCTTCATCGACATCCTAGAGAATAACGAGTTTCTACCCGAGTTTTAGAATTTACACCACTAGCTTTGTGGCACAATTCTTTTATTTGCGCCCCATCCAAAATTGCATCGGTGAAATCCGCACTGTCTATATTCACATCAGTAAAAGTGGAACGCAGCAACAGAGCTTCTTTCAAAACAGCATCGCTCAAATCCGCCCCAGTCAACTTTACTTGATCCACCATAGCATTAGTTAAATCCGCTCCGTGTAAATTTGCTTGAGTCATTACCGAAGCACTCATGACTGCTCCCCGTAAGTCAGCATCTTCAAAGTTAGCTAATTCGAGATTGGCGTTAGAAAACTCAGCCGCTTGTAAAGTTTGTCCAGAAAAGTCACGTCTGGCTAATTCTGCATTACTAAAAGACATCGGATGAGTCCAATCTGCCCAAGCTGGGGAAGCTAATAACCAGACTATCATCCCCAGAATCAATGCTAATCCTTGCTGCCAAAACATAATTAGGTATCTAATCGTTCTCTCTAGCTTACCGCATTTAAATGTGGGGACTGACAAATAAAAAACCATGACAAATTTTCTTGTGGGATGGGTGTCCCCACCCGTCCCCTAATCAGGGCGGGCAAGATGCCCACCCCACAATAATTTCATTTAGGTTTTCAATTTGTAGGTGTAATTATGTCTGCTTTTCTCTGTGTGAGCAAAATTACTTGCCTGATTACAGAGAAATTTGGCACAATGAAGCCAATAAATCCCCATCCATCACTGCCTAGTCATAAATCATGCCTACGACTGGTAAAATCCTGCGTCAACGCTATAAAATCATTAAGCTACTGGGAAGTGGCGGATTTGGTGACACCTATTTAGCTCAAGACCTAGACTTACCTAAGCATCCCAAATGTGTAGTTAAACACCTCAAGCGTAACTCGAACCCCGCATTATTAGACATTTTTATAGACATTGTTCGTAGATTATTTGATATGAAAGCACAAGTTTTATACCGCTTACATTTAGACGTTCTT
>PWQB01000139.1 GCA_003556955.1 Nostocaceae cyanobacterium CSSed10_463m | reverse complement strand
TTAATCTCAAAAACGCGGCGAGTCACGCCGTGTCAGCTTGTGGACTGGTGAGTGCCGACACTGCCAGGATGAAGCAAGAAGATTTCAGTTTGTTAGCAAACGTTAGTAAATTATGAACGGATAAACTATGACTATTGCTCGGCAAGGACGCATTGTTAAAAGTAATGAACCGTTGCTATTAAATGACCCCCAAACAGTCTGGTTTGTGAAATCGGGTTCTCTAGTCTTGCATGGCATTTTAGTAGAAAACACGGAGATTAAAGGTAATCGCCGCTTTTTATTTAATGTTGGTCCAGGAGAAGCCTTGTTTGGCGCAACTTTAGCACCAAGCCACAAACATGAAGACTTCAGAGGCATTTTGGCAGTAGCACTAGAAGAAACTGAACTGCTGGAATTGACATTCGCTGAGTTGGTAGAGCAAGTCAAAGACGGTAACTTGGAAGCGATCGCACTCATTGAAGGCTGGTATCATCACTTAGGACAATGGTTACAAGGGCAATTAACACCAGGTGAAGCACCAACTAATAGCATTGTTGCCGAAGGAACTCACTATATATCATTGCTTAAAGAGCAAACCCTAGTGCCACCTTACTCTTTCTCCAGCAATGGCAAAGGCGGACAAATGATATCTTGGGTGGTGTGTCAGCAAGGGAGAATTCGCTGGCGAGGAATGGAAGACTTAATCATAGATAGCTCTTCACCTCCCATACCTTTGATTGGTGGTACTTGGTTGGCAGCAGAAAACAGTGTTGAAGTTTATACTACTCCCACCCAAGAACTAGAAAAAATCGCACAGTTACCTGCAAGTTTTGCCCTGTTTCACGCCTACTTTTTTCATTTCTTTAATCTTTTAGAACAGCAACAGCTTTCGGCAGAATTTCACCGTTTTCAGCAAAGGCAGGAGTTTAACCGCCTGATCATCGAAAATTCAATGGGAGAGCTAACTTCGGTGTTAACACCGGAAACAGCAGAAGTCTTCCAGGAAGGAACCCCTTTACTAATTGCGGCTGGGGCTGTAGGTAGATTTATGGGGATTAAGATTTCGCCACCAGCTCAATCGGAAGACCTCAATCGCGTGCAAGATCCTCTAGAGGCGATCGCGCGAGCTTCCCAATGTCGCATTCGCCGAGTGATTTTGGCAGGTGATTGGTGGAAACAAGAACACGATGCTTTGTTAGGCTACACCAAAGCTGGTCAACCAGTGGCTTTATTGCCAGATTCAAAGCAAGGTTATCTTCTATTTGACCCCGAAACTTTGACTCGCACTCCCATCGATGCCAAAGGGATGGCAAACATTAAGCCAGAAGCTTATGTATTTTATCGACCACTACCGCCAATAGTCACCAGCGCCATAGAAATTTTTCGTTTTGGCATCAAAGGATACGAAAAAGATGTAGCTGGAATATTAATCTTGGGGATTGCAGCCTCCCTACTGGGGATGGTTACTCCCCAAGCAACCGCCATTTTAGTTAACGATGCGATTCCTGATAGCGATCGCTCTTTATTATCCCAACTAGGACTAGCTTTATTTGCTGCTGCTTTCGGAAAAGCCACCTTTGAGTTAGCACAGCAAATTATTACCTTAAGGGTGGAAAGTGCGGCTGATGCTTCTCTGCAACCAGCTTTATGGGATCGAATACTTAAATTAAGTCCGGCGTTTTTTCGGGAGTATGCATCTGGCGATCTCCTCAGTCGTCTCCTAGCAGTGAGTCAAATTCGGAGCCAATTGAGTGGCTCTACCCAACGTACACTCTTAACTGGAGTCTTCGCTCTCCTCAACTTAGGGCTGATGTTCGTCTATAGTTGGAGACTGTCGCTGGTAGGTATTAGCATCTCTGTGTTAGTCATCATCGTCACCTTTATTTCCGGTCAAATGTTAATCCATAAACAACGAAGACAAGAGAAATTAGATGGAGAAATCGATGGACTGACAGTAGAACTCATCAATGGTGTCGCCAAACTGCGGGTTGCTGCTGCCGAAGAGCGAGGATTTGCAGCTTGGGCGAAAAAGTATAGCGATCGCACCAAGTTGCAATCGGGCATTAAAACCATAAATGATAGTCTATCGGTTTTTCATGAAGCCTTGTCTGTCGTCAGTTCCATATTGATATTTTGGTTTGCAATTTTATTTATTCAGATGGCAGTAGCCCAGAGAAACCCTAGTGGAATATTATCACCAGGGGCATTTCTGGCATTCAATACGGCTTTTGGCATCTTTATTAGTAGTGCCACAGAGATTAGTAACACTGTGACTGATATTTTGGGAATTGTGCCGCTATGGGAACGAGCCAAACCAATTGTACAATCAGACTTAGAATCAGACCCTACCAAAGCTGACCCAGGGCGATTAACAGGGCGAATTGCTCTAGAACACGTGACATTCCGGTATCGGGAAGATGGACCTCTCACCCTTGATGATGTCAGTATCCATGCTGAACCAGGAGAATTTATTGCTCTGGTGGGACCAAGTGGTAGTGGTAAATCTACAGTATTTCGTTTGTTACTAGGCTTTGAGACTCCCTCTAGTGGCACAGTTTATTATGATGGACAAGATTTATCAGGACTGGATATGCAAGCAGTACGAAGACAATTGGGTGTAGTACTGCAAAATGTCCGTATTTCCTCAGCGCCAATTTTCGAGAGTATTACATCTGGGGCTTTAGTCACCTTAGATGAGGCTTGGGAAGCAGCCCGGATGGCTGGATTTGAAGCAGATATTCAAGCCATGCCTATGGGAATGCACACAGTTATTAGTGAAGGTGGAAGCAATCTTTCTGGAGGACAAAGACAAAGATTGTTAATTGCCAGGGCGCTGGTTTTAAAACCAAAAATTCTCCTGATGGATGAGGCAACTAGCGCTTTGGATAATCA
>PWQB01000095.1 GCA_003556955.1 Nostocaceae cyanobacterium CSSed10_463m | reverse complement strand
TTATAGTCAGATGCCATACTGTAATTGTACGCACCAGTTCCCATAATTACCAGAATGTCCCCAGGTTCAGTTTTGGGCAGTTTGGCATTTTTAATCAGTATATCCCCTGATTCACAGTGCTTACCAGCAATTGTTACTGTTTCTGTGAGCGGAGCAGATACTTTGTTGGCAACTAAGGCGCGATAAAGTGATTGGTAAGTAATCGGTCGGGGATTATCAGACATACCGCCATCAACTGATACGTAAGTCCGAATTTCAGGTACAACTTTCGATGATCCAATAGTATAGGCTGTGATGCAGGCTGTGGCAATCAGCGATCGCCCTGGTTCACACAGCAGTTTCGGCAAAGGCAAATTTGCTGCTGTACAAGCTTCTTGCACAACTTCACAAATTGCTTTTACCCATTCTTCAATAGTGGGGGGATCATCAGATTCGGTGTATCTAATTCCCAAACCACCACCAATATTTAACTCTGTAACGCTTAAACCGTAATTTGTTGCCTTCTGTAACCACTGCACCATCACAGCCGCCAAATCCCGATGGGGTTGGCGTTCAAAAATTTGGGAACCAATGTGAGCGTGTAACCCTACGCAGTTCAAACTAGGTTGTTGACTGACAAAGGTAAATACCTCATCTAAATCATTGGGATCAAAACCAAATTTACTATCTAAATGTCCGGTACGAATGTATTCGTGAGTATGGCATTCGATCCCTGGTGTTAACCGCAACATGATGCGGATAGGGGAAGATGTCCCCGGTGCTGATTCTGCTATCTCCACCAAAATCCGCAGTTCTTGCCAGTTATCCGCCACAATGGTACAACCAGAGTCGATAGCTAAATTTAGTTCCTCACGAGATTTATTATTACCGTGGAGGTAGAGTTTGTCAGGACTAACGCCAGCCTGGAGCGCTGTATAAAGTTCGCCGCCTGAAACTATATCTATTCCTAAACCTTCAGAGGCTGCGATCGCGCAAACAGCTAAACAATTCCAGGCTTTTGAGGCGTATAATACCTGAGATTCTCCCTGGTAATATTGCTTAAATGAGTCCCGGTATTGCTGACAAGCTAAACGCAGCGTTTCTTCATCTAAAATGTACAGAGGTGAACCAAACTGCTGCACTAGGGTTGTGACATCACACCCACCAATTTCCAGGATGTCTTGACTATTAACTTTGGCTGTCAAAGGCAAAAGTTCCTGATTGGGCGAAACATTTGCGTTTTGGCTGCGCCTTTGAGGTAAATACTGACTACCAGTATGTTGAACCTCTGTGGGGTGAGTCGATACCATAGTTTTTATAAATTATCCTTGCTCAACGTTCAAAATGTCTTGGGCGTGGCGTAAGAAAGTGTCCCGATTCTCAGTTTACCGAAAATATTGCACCAAACAGGAGATATAGCAAAAGTCAAAAGTCAAAAGTGAGCCAGCGCGGTCTTGGGGCTTTCCTCCATGAGTGACTGGCGAACCCCGAAGGGGTCAAAACTAGGGGCGAGTATGGCTACGCTACGCAAGCTATCATAGATATCATTCAATATGAACGAGGATATTAGTAAACCCGCCCCTACTATGAATTGGTTTGGGAATTTTTTCATTGCGCTCTTTTCCCCTTCCCCTCCTGCTGAAACGTGACCTTATTAGACTTAAAGCTGAAAACCCTGACCTCAGATGATCTGAGTGCAATCCTGGAACTAGATCAAGCCTGTTTTGGCGGTTTGTGGACTCTGGAAGGCTACCAAAGAGAACTAGACAGTCCTAACAGTGAATTATTGGGTTTATTTTCTCCAGTCTCTCCCTCAAAACTGCTAGGATTAGGCTGTTTTTGGGCAATTTTAGACGAAGCCCACATCACAATTTTGGCGATTCATCCCCAGTATCACCGTCAAGGTTTGGGGCAGGTTTTACTATATTCTTTGCTGAAGACTGCTGGCGATCGCGGCTTAGAGCGATCTACCCTCGAAGTTCGAGCTTCTAATGTGGCGGCCATCTCTTTATATCAAAAATTTGGCTTTAAAATAGCGGGGCGGCGCAAGGGTTATTACCAAGATAATGGTGAAGATGCTTTGGTGCTATGGCTGTCGGATTTGCAATATCCGCAGTTTACAGACAAAATGGCCTCTTGGCATAGCACCATCAGCGATCGCTTGCGCCAGTCTTTTTGGCGGATGCTCAATTTCGGGTTTTAGATTCTAAACCTTGTCCATCATGAAAAGTGGAGTTGTTGTCATTGCGACGTAAGGAAGCAATCTCACCATCTTGACTAAAAACTACAGTTCTCAAAGTAGACAAGGTTTAAATTTGGGATTTTGGTTCGATTCACAGATAAATCTGGGAGCTTACTCGCAACCGCCAATGAGCAAACCGCGTTCAGGATCACATTAATGAGAAAAAATTCAGGTTTCCGGGAAAATCATTGATTAGAATATTTAATCAAAAATATTTTTTAAATTATAAAAATATATGTGTTGACACAAAACTTGACTACATCATAGTGAATATGTTATAAGTTGGTGTTTGTAAATGGTTAAGCAAGTCCTTAACCATAGTGGCTTGTTGCATAGAAGTTAAGCCCAGAAACACTGGTAGACTCAAGCTCCTCAGTATAGCAGCCAGATAAAAAGTAATAAATAACTAACAATTACGCCATCATCTTGGGGGAAATTTTTTGGTCGCCTATAATCTTTATACAGGCATCCAAAAGCAGAGCCTGTGCTAAAATCAGCATACCGGCACGACGCAGGTGATGGGAAAAATGCCATGTTTGAACGCTTCACAGAAAAAGCCATTAAGGTAATCATGCTGGCCCAAGAAGAGGCCCGCCGCTTAGGTCACAACTTCGTCGGAACCGAACAGATCCTCTTGGGTCTGATTGGGGAAG
>PWQB01000685.1 GCA_003556955.1 Nostocaceae cyanobacterium CSSed10_463m | reverse complement strand
ATTCTTGAGCATGAAGGGCGACATCTAAAAGAAAGTTAGGATCAGCCCTAGAAGAATCTTCCCCACCGACTGCTACCCACAGACCTTTATCCAGGGCAAAATTGATACAGTCTTTCAGTCTTTGCAAACTTACGCGCCATTGACCATGAAATTTAGCTGCAATTTGGATTCCAGAAACCGGAATGGCGATGTGTACTCGCTTTAAACCGCAAGTGATAGAAGCTTTAATATCAGAAATTACTGCTCGGTTCCAACCCAGCAAATTGGCTTGCAAACCTAAGTCAGCAATTGCTATAATTGCATGGGTTTCTGCTTCACCCATTGCGGGGATTCCCACTTCTAATTCGGGGACACCGATAGCATCGAGAAATTTTGCGATCGCTATTTTCTCTTCAAAGGTAAAAGCAACACCTGCTGCTTGTTCACCATCACGTAATGTAGTGTCATTAATTAAGATTTCATTCATCTCACAGATCCCTCTTAGGAATTGTTGTTAATATGCTTTCTGCTTTGGGAGCTTATTTACCCGGAAATTTTGCAATGGTAAATGCCTAATACAAATACTGATAGCTGGCATGGCAGAGCTATTATGATGAATGGTAAATGCTATAAACTCTCAGATTTAATAGTTCATCTTCATGATTATTAAATCATAGCTAAATTCCAACATCATATCTGTATGAAATAGAACCAAATACAGGTATATTTTAGAATTTATTTTACTATTGCTAAATCAGGTATTTTATAATAGTCACTTGACAATGTAAGTATTAGCAAATCCTCAATACAGCAAATTAGCAAATATGGCAATAAAGTACACAAATATAGTGCTTTGCTGGGATAGTGACACGCCATTTATTCGGTGTCATCTGGGCAAGCTAATTCACTGGCAGTTGGAGAGAAAATTTGTTAGTGATTGTCATCTAGCCAATCTAAAATTTGCTCTAGTTGCTCTAAGTTGACCAGTCCATATTGCCAGAGAAGCATGGGTAAAGGACCATTATCAAATTTACGATGTCTTTGGGCTATGGCAATATCTGCATTTGTTAGTTCGAGTTCCTGATGTAAAAAATTGAGAAATTTTCTTTCACTGTTACAGGTGGTCATACAATTTTAGATTTTGGATTTTGGATTTTGGATTTTGGATTTACCCACAGATAAATCTGGGGGTATATCACGCAGAGAGAAAGTTTAGGAGTTTTGGGTATTCCAGCAGCGTTCTAGCCAATCGACTAATTCATGACGAGAAGCGAGAAATTGCATAACGGTACTGCGGATGAGGATGGCTTCTAGTAAGTTATTGACTTGGACTCGCAAGGAACCATCGCTGTGACAGCAACAGGGGATTTTTAACTCTTGCAAACGTTGAGAAATTCGCCAGCGATCGCACAAGGGAATCTGCAACACCTGATCGCCAAGGGGATCGGAACTATGAGATGAAAACATGATCAATGATTTTTGGTCAACAGTTCTTTTTCCTGGGGTTGAATGTTCAGGGTTTGCAGTTGTTGTTCTAGTTTCTCGATGCGGGAGAGTAAAGAACTAATTACCGCCGCTTGCTCATCGGGGAGTTTACCATGTTCCAGGGGATGTAGGTTGACTTTTTGTTTAGGAGAAATAATTCTACCAGGAATCCCGACGACGGTTGCATCTGGAGGAACATCACGCAAAACAATAGAACCCGCACCAATGCGGACGCGATCGCTAATTTGAATATTTCCCAAAACTTTCGCACCCGCCCCCACCACAACGTTTTTACCGACAGTGGGATGACGCTTACCACTTTCTTTACCAGTACCGCCCAAAGTCACGCCCTGATAAATTAGCGTATAGTTGCCAACAATAGCTGTTTCACCAATCACCACACCCATACCGTGGTCGATAAATACACCTTTACCAATGTCTGCACCTGGGTGAATTTCAATTCCTGTTAAAAATCGACCAAAGTGAGAAATCAGACGGGGAATGAAACCCACACCCCGACAGTGTAACCAGTGGGCGAGACGATGCAAACATAAAGCGTGTAACCCTGGGTAGCAAAACACCACCTCTAGCCAATTACGTGCGGCTGGATCGCGTTCAAAGATGATTTTAAAATCACTCAATAACGGTTCTAAAAAAGCACCAGAGAACAGATTTTTCAGCAAGGATGTATTTGCAGAACGTGGTTTGATTGCAGCCTGACGGTTTTTGATACTGTTTAATGATTGTTGCATCGGTAGTGGTTGGTTAAAAGAGCCATCTGCTATTTTTCTGCTTATATCAGGTGACTCTCAACTGGACATTACAACCCATGCCGATTGAATTTATTGAATTAATTACATTTGTACTCAACCATCTCAAACCCTGATTTAAGATAAACTTAAAATTCACCTTGGGGTAGGGGTGCTAGTATTTAATAATGGGGGTTCTGGTGTTTTTAGGGTAGAGGCTTCAGAATTTATGTACTCACTACAAAAAACTTGACCTGTAAGAGTTTGCAGCGCATGAGGCAAGTTATTTTGCAATATATTAAGTTGTACTCACTGACGCTCAAAAATGAGGTAGACTCGATAACAAATGATATATCTGTATACTCAGCTACGATTCTTATTCTATTATTTAGTTAGCTAAAAAACAGGTTTCTTTATTTTATTTTAGGTTTTCTTGTCTGTGTGTATATATACGTTTCTTAATATAGATAATGACTTTTCTAAACACATATCTTACACCAATTGCTTCAGAGAACACCATAAAATAAATTATCTGATTTTGTGAGAAATCTGGGTATGGTAGGGGCGGGTTAACAGATATGATTCATCATTAACGGGGATATTGGTAAACCCGCCCGTTTATCCTTGGTAATTAAGGTAAGGGCGGGTTAACAGATATGATT
>PWQB01000323.1 GCA_003556955.1 Nostocaceae cyanobacterium CSSed10_463m | reverse complement strand
TATTCAGATATGTGTATCTTCCCAGACTTTGCTCGTAGGTTTGTAAGAGTCGCTGGGATTCAGCTAGGGTTATGTGTTTTTCTTCTAAGGCTTTTTCACAACGCTGACGGATATTTTCTACCATGTCTTCGGAGTCATACTGTACATAGCTGACTACTTCGCTCATGGTGTCACCTTTGACGACGTGTTGAATTTGGTAGCCTTTGGGTGTCAATTGAATGTGAACGGCATTTGTATCACCAAATAAGTTGTGCAAGTTCCCCATGATTTCTTGATAGGCTCCGTTGAGGAACATACCCATATAATAGGGTTCGTCTGGCTTAAAGCTGTGCAGCTCTAATACTGATTTGACATCCCGTAAATCAATAAAGCGGTCGATTTTGCCGTCACTATCACAGGTGAGGTCTGCTAAAATTGCTCGTTGAATGGGTTCCTCGTCTAAGCGGTGTATGGGCATGATGGGGAATAGTTGGTCTATTGCCCAACAATCTGGTGCTGATTGAAACACTGACAGATTAATGTAGTAAATGGAAGCCATGATTTTTTCTAGGTCTTCCAATTCGTCAGGTACGTATTCCTGCTGTCTGGTGATGTTAAGAATTTTCTTACAGCAAGCCCAGTATAAACGCTCGGCTTTGGCTCGTTCTTGGAGGCGCAAAATTCCTAAGTTGAAGCGGCTGATGGCTTCTTCTTTAAATTGGGCTGCGTCGTGAAAGAATTCTTGATAGTTATCCTGATTGATGGATTGGTATGTTTCCCACAAGTATTTGATCACAGGGGATTCTTCTTCTTGTGGGGGTTCTGGTAAATCTAGGGGTACATCGCTAGTACTGAGAACATCAAAAATTAGTACGGACTGATGGGAGGCGATCGCTCTTCCACTTTCACTTACCAGTGTTGGTACGGGAATTTGCTGTTCTGCACAGGTATCTTTTAACTCTGCCACGATGTCGTTAGCATAGTTTTGCATATTGTAGTTTTTGGAGGCGTAGAAGTTGGTTTGAGAACCGTCATAATCTACACCCAAGCCGCCACCAACATCAAGGTACTTCATATCTGCCCCCAACATGGCTAACTCTACATAGATGCGGCTAGCTTCTTGGATGGCATCTTTAATCACATTAATGGCTGAGATTTGTGAGCCAATATGGAAGTGCATCAACTGCAAACAATCGAGCAAATTAGCTTCGCGGAGTTTGTTCACAGCCCCCATGATTTCGGGAATTGTCAAACCAAACTTGGCGCGATCGCCTGTGGATGTTCCCCAGCGTCCCATTCCTTGGGTACTTAATTTGGCGCGAACTCCCAAAATCGGTTTAATCCCTAACTGACGATGTGCGGCAATTACCAAATCCACTTCCTCAACCTGTTCTATAACGATGATTGAGGTTTGCCCTAGTCTTTGGGCTAACATTGCCGTTTCGATGTATTCCCGGTCTTTGTAGCCGTTGCAAATTAGCAATGCTCCCGGTGTATCCAACAAGGCTAAAGCAATCATTAATTCCGGCTTAGAACCGGCTTCTAAGCCAAATTGATGCGGTTTGCCAAATTTGACCAAATCTTCAATTAAATGGCGTTCTTGGTTGCACTTGACAGGAAACACGCCACGATACACCCCTGGGTAATTATAGCGGGCGATCGCTTTATTAAAACAAGCATTCAACCGCTCAATCCGGTCTTCCAAAATATCGGAGAAGCGAATTAACATCGGCAGTCCCAAGTTACGCTGCTTCAAGGCGTTGACTAATTCAAACAAGTCTAGAGAACCACCGCGATCGCCTTTGGGAGAAACGGTAACATGACCCGCAGCATTAATGGAGAAATATGGCTCTCCCCAACCTTCTATCCGGTATAGTGCTTCACTATCCTCGATTTTCCAGGAATGAGGCAAGCCGCCTTTAGTATTACTAGGTGGTAGTAGCTTTTTTGGCTTGTGGTTTTTCAATTCCGATTTGTGTCCATTAGCAGGCATGACTACCTCTTCAGATGTAGCAGTTGATTCAGCACCCATTTGTCGTGACCTCTGTATTGCACCCACGAATTAACAATTTAACGCATTCAAGTTGCCACGGATCTACACTCAAAGAGAATTTCTGAGATAAACTCTGATTGGTCAGTAGTCATTTGTCATTTGTCAATGGTGTGAAATATCCCAGACAAGAGGCAAAGGATCACAGCTATGACTAGATAAAAAACGTATTAAGTTTTGGGAGATAGCTTTGGAACGCACATTTTTAGCAATTAAACCTGATGGTGTACAGCGTGGACTGGTAGCGGAAATCATCCGTCGCTATGAAACTAAAGGTTTTACCCTCGTGGGTTTGAAATTTATGAAAGTCAGCCGCGAGTTGGCTGAACAGCATTATGATGTTCACAAGGAACGACCATTTTTTCCCAGTTTAGTGGATTTCATCACCTCTGGTCCGGTAGTCGCGATGGTTTGGGAAGGTGATGGCGTTGTGGCTTCTGCGCGCAAAATTATTGGTGCTACTAATCCTTTAACGGCAGAACCTGGAACCATTCGGGGCGATTTTGGCATTAGTATTGGCCGCAATCTGATTCACGGTTCTGATGCTTTGGAAACTGCACAGAGAGAAATAGCTTTGTGGTTTAAGGAGGAAGAGTTGGTTAGTTGGCAACCACATTTAACGCCTTGGTTGCAGGAATAATTTAGTGGTAGGGGCGGGTTTGGTTATATGGTCGTTCATCTTGAATGATATCTGTAAACCCGCCCTGGGGATTGGTGAAGATTGTCAGGGCGGGTTTAGTTATATCGTCGTTGAGATAAAGTCATATCGTAAAACCACCCCTACTGGTTGGTAAGGGCGGGTTTAGTTATATCGTCGTTGAGATAAAGTCATATCGTAAAACCACC
>PWQB01000167.1 GCA_003556955.1 Nostocaceae cyanobacterium CSSed10_463m | reverse complement strand
CTTTGATTTTTTTCTACACTCTCATACTCCAGTTCTGACATTGGTACTCGTCGTCGTGCTAATTCATTGCCTTCGATAGCTACCATTCTCAACATGAGTTGGCGGATGGTATGTTCATAAGCTGGATCAAGTTTCACCAATGTTTGGTATTCCTGAGTTGCTCTTTGTGTTAATGAACCTGCAACTCCGCCTAATGTATCGTAATCAGTCTTACTTAAAGTTCTGCTTTCTCGATTTATGGCTTTAATATATAGTTCACTCAATGTAAAAGATAATAGCGACAAAGCTCCTGGCATTTGCCCCACTTCGTCAATCAACTGATCAACTAAATTTGGTGGGTCAAAATCGAGCATTTTTTCGTTAGCAGGTCGTTCAATTGCCTGCCGTAATTCATCTGACCTCATAGCTCGTATAGGAAAACGAGATTGTGTCCAATATGCTTTCAGAGCAGAATCTAAAAATCGGGGTTCAAAGTCAGAACGCAGAGTTAATACAATGGAAATCTGGTGAGAATGAGCTTCTAAAATACTGCCAAGGAAGTTTAAAAATTGTTCTTTTTCTTGTGGATTACAAACTGTGATTAGTTCTTCAAATTGGTCAATAACTAATAATATTTTTCTATTTTTAGGAATTGGTGTTAACTCTTGGATTGTCTTAACAAAATCCTGTGGTATTTGTTTTAATGTTTGATCTAGAGATTTAATTTTGTTTAGGTAATTGTCATCTGTTTTAGACTTTTCTGCAAGTGCCTCTGGCAAAGAAGTGAAAGGATTTTCCCCTGGGCGAATTGTCGGTATGATGTACCATTCTTGGTCATGATGTTTTCGTAAATAAGGAATGAGTCCTGCTTTCACTAAGCTCGACTTTCCAGAACCAGAAATACCCAAAACTACGGTGAGTGGGTTATTGGTTTGAGAAACACGGGTAGATAGTTCTTTGACAAGTTCATCTCTACCAAAAAACAGGAGAGAATGTTCTTCTTCATAACTCTTTAAACCCCGATAAGGATTGTTTTCTTCCTTGAGTGTTGGTGCATCTTCTAAATTGTTTTGGTCGAAGTTGGGAAGCAAGAAAATATACTCGCCCTTATCATGCTTTTTCAGGGGAAATAAACCAGGAGTTTGGCGTTTGTCATATTTATCAGTTAGTTCCTCAACGCGATCGCGTAAATAACAGTAAAGTTCTGTTGCTGTGATAATACCATCACCTTCTCTTAGAGTTGTGTCAGCAGCACCCCGCAAGCCCTCAAACAAAGCTTCTGCAAAAGGAGAGTGTTTGCCTGTGCTTCCTCGTTGTCCGAAACAACCTAGATAATCAATCGCTTTTTGGTCATGAGCCGCAGATGCGATCGCTTGCCATGCTCTATCTTTAATGAAACGATCATACCGTTGTTTATAAACTTTTCGTGCAGGTACAATTTCTCGATATAAACTCGAACGAAATGCCCCAGCAAAACAGCAGTCAAGTATAATTAGCAAATGACGGCAAGGTAATTCTGCAAGTGCATCATGCAAATCTTGCATGGGTAGGAGAACTGTATTATTTTCTATTTGCTTCTGAAGAAGAATATCCCCTCTAGCATCCTGGGGTACTAAATAGCCTGCTAAATTGTCTGTTGTTTCCAGTCCATCTGTGGGTACTATTCCGTGTCCAGCAAAGTAAAATATTAAGCGGTCATTTTCTTCTATCTGTACAGTTTTATTTGGCAGGCGTAATGTTCTCTGCTTGAAGTCCTCCAGTAGAGAATTTAACTCTTTCAATGTAGCCTTGTCGTTTAGTAATATCTGCACCTCATATTGATAATTTTTTTGGAGAATTTTGGCGAGTTTTTCAGCGTCAGCGACAGGTGTCTCTAGCTTTGGAATACCATCTGAGTAGTTATTAATACCAATAATTATTGCAAGATTGCGCTGAAATTCGTATTTGGACATTGAGAAAGTCTTTTAGGATGGTTGCAGTTGTACTAGGTTGAGATTTTTCAAGTCAGGCGATCACTCTCACCGCATTCTAATTGCCGGGATTTGCAGCAGTTGTTGGTACATCGTCGCAGAGATGGCAATCTGTCTCATTAACACTGGGGTTATTCTGCAAATAGTCACGCATAAAATTACACCCATGTTTTATTAAGTCATCTAGATTTAGATTCCGTAATATCACATTGCTGTCATCATCCTTCGAAGCCAGTATGTTGCCATCGGGGCTAAAGCTAATTTTATTAATTCTAGAACTACTCTTTTTGAATGTTGCTATTTCACTACCACTTTCCAGATTAAATAATTTGATGCTCCCATCGGGAGTTCCCAAAGCCAGCATCTGAGCGTCTGGGCTAAAGCTGACACAAGAATATCCTTGACGAATAATGAATTCTTTACCATTCTCCACGTACCATAATTTTATGGTGCCGTCAGAACTTCCACCATAAGCTAATTTCTTGTTATCAGGGCTGAATTTGACAGAAAGATTGAATATACCAGGTCCAGCATCAACAGTTTGATTCCATTTTTCCTGCCAATTTTGCGTATCATCATTGAGTTCCCAAACATAAATTTTTCCATCTTTGCCTGCCGAAGCAATCAATTTACCATTTGGACTAAAGCAAACACTAAGAACTAGGTTGGTATGTTTCTTGAGCAATTTAACTTCTTTGCCATTGTCTAAATTCCACAAGCGAACAGTTTGATCATTGCCTGCCGAAGCTAGTATGTGATAATCTGGGCGAAAACTAACACTGTTAACCCCGCTATAGTGTCCTGTAATTGAATTGACTTGCCTGCCATCATCCACATTCCAGAGCAAAATAATATTATTTTTTGAACTAACTGAGGCAAGCATTTTGCTGTTAGGGCTAAATTTGACATCATTAATTTTATCCCCCT
>PWQB01000322.1 GCA_003556955.1 Nostocaceae cyanobacterium CSSed10_463m | reverse complement strand
ATCTGCAATATTGCTAACTGGTACTTTGAAAGAGTTGTGTTTCCGGGACAGCGCTTGGTGTTTGAAGCTCCTTTAGAGGCGCAAATGGAGATTCATACGGGAATGATGGCTAGTGCCATTTTATCAGATACGATTCCGTGCGATCGCTTGGCGATTCATGATGCCAACAATAGTGAGTTTCATACAGAGTCTATCAGCACTGACACTATCAGTAAAAAATCAATGGTGCAGTCAATTCATACGAATATTGATAATACAACACAACATTTAACAATTGCTGGCTGAATAACCATTGATTTTAAGAACAAAAATTGAGAAATTGAGGGTTGCGAAATTGAGCAACCTTTTTTATTGTTATGAATCTACCATCTTTTCTGTGGTTGTGGAAAATAGCTGCTTGGTCTATGGGGTTGTCGCTACTGGCGTATTTTTTCCTCACTGTTACGGGTTTTTGGATGTTCCGGGAAAGAACTGCTTCAGGTAGTTCTCTTTTTCCCTGGTTTATGGAACGCAGTCAGGTGCGATCGCTGCACTATATGATTGGTATAACTATGGTGAGTTTAGTGTTGCTACTCTTGGCTATCGGTATTGTGGGTACTTTAGGTCACTTTGGGTCTTTGGGACACTCATCGCATTTGATAGCTGGGTTAATCGTTGTGGGGTTGGTTTTGCTATCTGCTGTCAGTGCGACACAAATTCACTCTGGACGTGCTTGGGCTAGAACTTTACATATAACTGTGAATATAATTCTCTGTGGTGGTTTTACTTGGGTAAGTGTGACTGGTTGGATTGTTGTACAAAAATATTTACCAAAAAATTGGGTTTGAGGTTCCCCGTCGTTCTACGACGGCTTTTAATTGATTAATGCTCTAAGATGCTGCTATAGTGGTTGTAGTGGAAAGGTAATCAACCACTTAAAAAACCTAGCTGTCGAAGGACACAACACTGATAGCGGTAGCGTGGCGTTAGCCATACCTTGATAATTGAACGGCAGTTGCTCTAATTGGGGAGACCCCAAGACCGCACTGCCTCATCTATGCGGTTCTACTGCATTGTTCTAGTTTCCTCCTAGCAGTGTGTAAAAGATTGATATGGGCTAGACGAATCAGAATTTTGAAACAAATTGTTTCAAACCAAACAGGACTTGCTAATGCAAATAGGGTAGGGCATACCCGAATTAACGCTTGGGGAGAATCCCACCTCTGGTTTAGATGACGCAAGGACTCTAGATTAAGTGGTTTCGTTGAACCAAGAATCCCCGGCGATTTATCGCGGGGAGTGTCAACTTAGTAGGGGTTTTTTCTGGAATGGCTGCAATGCAAGTTGTATTTAAGGTTGTAGTCGATTTTGCCTTAAACTCTGATGTCTAACTCACAATCTAATTCCAACCAACCATCTCCAAAACCATTGAATGGAACCAATAAAAATAATAATAACGATAATAAAAGACCTTTGAATAATGGTAGACCAGATAAAACCGATCACTAATTCCGGTCTGATTATTTTATTTGGTGATTCTCCTTGGGCTTAACTGTGGGTGACGAAGCAATAAAGTTTCTCAACAAATACAATTTATTGTCGTCTAACCCACCCTACTCACTAGCCCACCCCTAACCCCTCCCATATCAAAGGTTTATCCTTTTCTTCCCCCTGTTGCGGGGGGATTTCGGGGGGTGGGAGGAGGGGAGTGTAAAGAGTATATTTTGTTGCTTTGCATATAAGTTATGCCGTTAAATATGCAATTAAAATAATTGAACTTATTAATAAATATTTGCAATTATTGGGAAATATTTGATATGATATGGCTAAAAATACTATTGTGAGCTTGCAATGGTAGGTATTAATGATGTATTGTTGTGTATGTTACTTTTGGTAAAAATCGCTGCGGTAGAACAATAAAACTACTGAGATAATTAATTCCCAAATGTTAATTAATACCACCACAAACATAGATTGTTCTGATATCAATGTATACCAGTGAATCAATCAAATACTCTAGCCGAGCAGAAATTGGACAAACGAGCCGTGTTTTAGTAGTAGAAGACGAAGAGTTAATCCAAGAAATGCTATCTGTAGCGTTGGAGGAAGAAGGTTTTGGCGTAATCACTGCTGGTGATGGACGTTCGGCTGTAGAATATCTCAAAGGTTGTGAACCTCATTCTGGAGAATCTGCTTTTGATTTAGTTATTCTTGATTTGATGTTGCCTCATATTAATGGCTTAGATATCTGTCGCTTGCTGCGTCATCAAGGAAACCCGGTTCCCATTTTAATTCTCAGTGCTAAGGGTAGTGAAACTGACCGAGTTTTGGGTTTAGAAGTAGGCGCAGATGATTATCTGACTAAACCTTTTAGCATGAGGGAGTTGGTGGCTCGTTGTCGGGCGCTACTTCGTCGCCAACGCTTATGTAGTTCACCACCACTACAAGTGTTAAAACATAAGGATGTGATTTTAAATCCCCAAGAGTGTCGGGTTGTGGTTCGTGGGGAAGAGGTAAATCTTTCTCCAAAAGAGTTTCGTTTGCTGGAATTATTTATGAGTTACGCTCGTCGAGTCTGGTCGCGTGAGCAATTGCTGGATCAGGTTTGGGGACCGGAATTTGTGGGTGATAGCAAAACTGTAGATGTTCATAT
Source organism: Nostocaceae cyanobacterium CSSed10_463m (assembly GCA_003556955.1). Next base: position 195 of record PWQB01000322.1, on the reverse strand, counting down.
CCGATGGTTACGGGAGAAACTAGAAAAAGATCCTAGCCATCCGGAATATATTGTGACTGTGAGAGGTTTTGGCTATAGATTTGGTTAATATATTGAGATAGTTGTTAGTTTTTATTAATCACAATCCAACTAACAACTGACATCCTCATGCTTTTATTGGGATTTTTTCTGGGTTTAGCGGTAGGTGTGGCAATT
>PWQB01000331.1 GCA_003556955.1 Nostocaceae cyanobacterium CSSed10_463m | reverse complement strand
ATGAAAACAACATTATTAAAATGCTTAAACAAAACTCTCACATGGTTGGGGATGGGTTAACTCTATTGACCCAACCAGTAGGCTCTGAACTTTTCTCGCACCCTGGGGACTTGATATTGGTTAAACTTCAAGTTGATGAACGCAACATAGATAAATTGTGTTTTATCGAACGAACCTCGTTAAAATTTAGTAGAGATTTTGGAAATACTATGGAATTTGGATTGAGAGTTCTTGATGAGCAATTAAACCCTTACTTCAACCTTTTAAAATAATGCTACCTAAAAATAGAGATAATCTATAATTAGAGGAGAGATGCAGCATTATGTCAAACGCCTTGAGTATCAATAACCAGAGAACCATAAACTATAAATGGTCTCTAATGAAAAATTTTACAAACCAATTATTTAGCAGTTCTATCAATCGAATTATTGGTTTAATAACTATTATCGGTTTGATCTTGTTGCACTATCCACAATTCCCAGTTGTTCCCACCTATCTGATATCAGCATATATCATCATTTTCTTTGCAACTTTTATCAGAACTTTAATGTGTAAGAAGTATCGATTCCTTAATGAAGCCGAGGGCTTGCTTTTAGAGCATACATATCATATTAACGCTTTATCTATCTCGAAGACTTCAAACTTTCTAGCCTCCTGTTCTGGTGATCAATATGCCGTTATCTGGGATCTCGAAGAGAGAAAAGTAAAGCACCGCCTGGCGCATAGCGCGTGGGTTGGTGGCATCGCCATATCTAATGACGATCAAAGTGTTTATACTTTATCTGGGAAAACAGACAACTTGAGACAATGGGATTTACTATCTGCTGCAGTAAAAACCACTGTCTCAGCAAATATTGGTCATTCACGTGGTTTAGCATTATCCAAAAATGGAAACATCCTTGTTACTTGTGGACCTGATGGCTTCATAAAAATATTCGATGCCAGCAACATTATTAAAGAACCAAAAAGCAAGCAGCTTTCTAACTACGAATTAAGAAAAGTTGCTGTAAATAATGACGGTGGTATTATCTGTGCCGGAGATGTTAAGGGCATGGTATACCTCTATAACGCTGAGAACGATGACGTTTCAGAAGTATTCACACAACCTGATCAAAGCATGATTCGCTTTGTAACGCTTGACAAACATGGTACTCTATTAGCCATAACGGATAGTAGTGGCTTATTAACAGTTGTTGGTATATATGCATCTTATGCAAAAACAGTAAAAAGTCACATTGGTCATGCTGCATGTGCTGCATTTACACCAAATGGTAATTTCGTAGCTACCGGTGGGCAAGATGAGATAGTTAGAATATGGGATATCCGCAATGAAAAAGTAATAAAGCACTTGGAAATAGTAGGGCATACTGGTGCTGTAACATCTTTACTGTTTGATAAAAACCTAAGGCTTTATACTGCAGGCCGAGATTCGAAAATAATGATTTGGAACTTAAACGGTTTAGAGTGAGTTCACGTTTACTACGTATGTAAGAAAAAAGTCTTAAAGTCAATAAAGCCAACGATTTTAATCAATCTGCTATGTATATACTATCATGATTTATAGAGTGCTTGGTATAATTTTTCTAAATTGGTTCCATCACTTCCAGTTTAGACACCTTGGCAGGCTTTCCTTTTAAACCGGTTAACGAGAATATGTCCGTTTTTCGAATACTCGTAAGCCTATTTTGCACTGTTTCGATGCTGCAGCTATAGCCTAACTCTTTTGTTTTTTCCCACTGCAACTGCGACAGCAAATGGCGATCAAACAGATGAAAGTATGGACTTTAAATTTTTTGCACATCTCTCCTCCAACCAAATTTAGCCTGAATGCGCTTGTTAGGTCATCCCGGTGTCGAAATCAGCGATGAATACATGAAGAAACTGCACCTTAGTTGCCAAGACAACTTTCGATTTTTCCGATATCCCCCAAATGACCCCGCAAATTCGTGCTTTTGACGGATCCCAGGCTTGACCACGCTGCATGCATGAGACGGCTTTTGTATCCCAAAGGAGGCTACCGCTGAGGCCAAAGGGATTGGGCAGCTCGACCTCTTGTTCATTCGGATTCCGTTTTGCCATGGTGGGATAGTCCACAAACGTATGATATCTTGAGTCAAAGCATTGTGGCAGCCCTTCCGGAAAGTTCTGGAGCTGTTGAGTTAACATTGGTACACCGACGGTCTGGAGCTCTCCGAACCACGAATAGCGGGTTTTGTGTTCAGATATGACATCGTGTCGGGACGCTGTCGTTCCTGGAAAGCCTAGCCAGTAGAGCAACTCTGCGTATACAGGTTCAAAGCAGGCATCCAAGGCGTCCGTACTTAGAGGTCTTCTTTTGTCCCCGAGAAGGCCAGAAGGTATTGAGCACACTGCGAGATCTTCTGGATGAGGCTTCACTTTAAATTCAGGAAGAAACTCGTAATGAGCACCGTAAACCGGTAGGTGTGAGAGGTGCTCCTCTAATACCTTGCGAGCAACATGCTCGTTAGTAAGGAGGACTGTCTCACCTGACGGCAAATAAATATAGGATCCTGTACCCCAGGCAAAGCCTTGTTCCATATCTTTGGAACGAGAGATTGGTGTAACGCAAGGCGCAACATACTCGGTCATTTGATTGCGGACACTAAAGCAAAACTCCTCCCACTCCACATTTGTCATTGTCATTGCGCACCGCCTGTTATTAGATAACATTCTACTGCCAGTTTACATTTAACAATCATTGTAGGCGAGATATTTGCACCTGCTCATATCAAAAATTCAAGCAAGAGTAATGTGCGTTTCTACGATAGTTCTTCACGTGCATCCTGGGTGAGTATCATGTGCATCAATTGACCGGGTTGTAGCATCCAATTGCTGTTGCCTAAATCCTTGCGCATCT
>PWQB01000585.1 GCA_003556955.1 Nostocaceae cyanobacterium CSSed10_463m | reverse complement strand
ACCAACACCGGGTTCTGGACCACCAGATTCCACGCACTTAACGCCACGGAAACCGGTCAGCATTACTTCTTCAAGCTCTAAATCTTCAACTGCACCACGTTCAGCAGCCAAGTGAAGAACGGTGGTTTGAGCTTTACTGTGTAGCATCAAACGGGTAGAGTCAGCTTTAGGGTCACAACCGACGATAAGGATGCGCTGACCCATTTCTGCCATAGCTGCCAAGGTGTTTTGAGAAGTGGTAGATTTACCAATACCACCTTTACCGTAGAAAGCTATCTGTCTGATTTTTTCGTCAGTTGCCATGATTATTTGTCTCCTGAGATTGGTTGGTTAGGGTCTGTGTGTTGACGTTCACGCCTGTTGAGCTACAGCAGTGAGCGCTTGTTGTAGAACGTCGCCGGGATTAGTGCTTCAGCACAGGATGGAGGCGAACGCTCCACAGCAAAATTCAAGGGTGTTGGTGTCATAATAGTTCGGGGTTAAGTGTTTGTGTATTGGGTTTCCTTTGCCATTTGTCAATTCAATGACAAAGGAATTACGGACTTTACGAATATTTGCAGACTATAAGTTATTGGTGAATCAATGCAGATTCTTCTGGGGTGTGTGTTGAGTAGGAATGAACTGTGAATGTAGCGAAACTGATTTGGTTCAAATCCTAATTGCTCTTTCGTTCAATGGTTAACCAGGTGTATTTGTACAGTGTGCAAATATTCCTGTTATGGTTCAACTGCTTCGACTACCAAATTCTTACTGACACGATCTTGTAATCTAGCTTCGATAGCAATCTTTAAGGTAGCTGTACTGCTAGAACAAGAACCACAAGCTCCTTGGAGTATGACTTTGACTTTATCGCCTTCTATGTCGTAAAGTTCTACATCTCCGCCGTCGGCAATTAGCACTGGTCTGACTTCTTCATCTAGGACTTTCTGAATGAGTGCAATTCGTTGGACGTTGGTTAGAGGTTTTTGTGATTGCTGTTGAGACTTAGCTGCGGCGGTACTTTGGTTGTTGAGAACAGGTGCTGCGGCTTTCTCCTTTACATCTCTTATAATATCATCAATACTCGCTAAACAGGAACCGCATCCGCCACCAGCTTTTACATAATTTGTTACCTGTTCCGCATCAGTAAGATGATTTTCTACAACCACACGGCGGATTTTGGCTTCGGTGATTCCAAAGCAGCTACAAATTAATGCGCCTTCATCATCGTCATCATGGGTGGGGAGAGGTATGCCACGATAGTTATATATAGCGGCTTCTAGAGCTTCCTGTCCCATGACGGAGCAGTGCATTTTCGCTTCTGGCAATCCGCCGAGGTAATCTGCAATTTCTTTATTAGAAACTTTCAAAGCTTCATCAAGGGTTAAACCTTTGACCATTTCGGTTAAAGCACTGGAAGAGGCGATCGCACTAGTGCAGCCAAAGGTTTGAAAGCGTGCATCTAATATTTTATCATATTGTACTTCAACTTTCAAGTGTAATCTGAGGGCATCACCACAGGCAATACTACCAACTTCGCCCATTGCAACTTTAACGCCAGGTTCGCCAGTTGCTTCAATAGCTCCCTGATTTTTAGGATTGTAAAACAAGTCTAATACTTTATCTGTGTAGTCCCACATATTTAGTGCTGAGTGCTGAGTAGTGAGTGCTGAGTGGGTGGAGACGCGATGAATCGCGTCTGTACAAGGGGGGTGTAATTCTCTAGCTATGAATTAGTGCTTGTTCCTGTTCTTGCAGCCAACCCGCATCATCATTTTTGAAGGGAGACATGGCGCGTAAACGTTCAACAATATCAGGTACTACCTCAATCACCTTGTCAATTTCGGCTTCTGTGGTGTAACGACACAGGCTGAAACGAATAGAACCATGTAAGGTGGTGTAGGGTAAACCCATCGCTCGCAGAACGTGGGAAGGTTCTAAAGAACCGGAAGTACAAGCAGAACCAGATGAGGCACAGATACCGTATTTGTTCAGGGATAGCAGAATTGCTTCACCTTCAATGTATTTGAAACCAATATTTGTCGTGTTGGGCAATCTCTGCGTTGGGTCGCCATTCACTTCACAGTTAGGAATTTTAGCCAGTAAGGTTTGTTCCAAGCGATCGCGCAGTTTTCTTTCTCTTGTGGTAGCCTCTTCTAAATGTAAGAGTTCCAACTCTGCGGCTTTACCTAAAGCAATAATCCCTGGAACGTTTTCGGTTCCCGCCCGACGACCTCGTTCTTGGTGTCCGCCAAGGAGCAAAGGACGGAAGCGCACACCGCGCCGGACATACAAAGCACCAATGCCTTTCGGAGCATGGATTTTGTGACCGGACAGAGTTAACATATCTATGGTGCTAGTCTTCATGTTGAGGGGAATTTTCCCCACTGCTTGCACTGCATCTACATGAAAGATTGCGCCATACTCTTTAACTCTTAACCCAATTTGCTCAATGGGGAAAACCGTACCAGTTTCATTGTTGGCATACATAATTGTTACCAAGGCGGTGTTCCCAGTCAGAGAGGCTTCCAATTCAGCTAAATCTAACTGTCCCTGACGATTCACCGAAAGATAGGTAACACTGTAACCTTGGGTTTCCAGTTGTTTGCAGACATTCAAAACTGCTGGGTGTTCTACTTGGGTAGTAATGATATGTCGCTTTTCTGGTTGTGCCAACAGTGCGGCGCGAATAGCGGCGTTATCTCCCTCTGTACCGCAACTGGTGTAAACAATTTCTGATTCTTCCGCACCGATGAGGGCTGCTAGTTGTTGGCGTGCTGTTTTTACAGCTTTGCCCAATTGTCCACCAAAGGTGTGCATACTAGAAGGATTACCGTAGTAGTCCCGCAGATAAGGCAACATCGCCTCTAAAACTTCCGGGTCTACCTTTGTTGTAGCATTGTTGT
>PWQB01000703.1 GCA_003556955.1 Nostocaceae cyanobacterium CSSed10_463m | reverse complement strand
TTGTACTTCATCTGGAAGGTTGCGGAGTTCTCGTCTAGCATTTTCACATTCAAACGCCATTTTGGATAAGTCATTGGCATTCATGGCATTTTGCAGCTCTTGAATCAGATTTTCCAATCTTTCGATCTGCGGTTGAGGAATCATAAAGCTACACAGTTTCAGAATGCGATCGCATTGATTTTCAACAGACTCTGCTTCTAAACGTTCACTAGACATAGATACCTGAAATTTTTTCAAGTTGGCTTTAGCACGCTCATAAAAATCTTTGCGCTCTTGTCCAGTTTTGAGATCAAAAATTTCATTGCTTAACTGTACGACTGGTACTGCTAATTGCAGCGCTGCTTCGACACCAATACTTGTTAAGTCTTGGTTATTCAGTTCAGCGATCATTTCTTCTAATTTTGTATAAATTTCTTCGTCTGATTTACCTCGTGAAAAGGTACAGCTAATACTAACTGCGGGGTCATTTTTCAAAGTCGCCCTCATTTGCAAAGGGCTATTCTGTTCATCTAGTTCCAAATTTACTAAAATTTCGGTTCCGGCTGGGTATTTACTGTCCAAGCCTAACCACATATTCCCAATACTTTCATCATCTTTACCTCCCTTTAAATTTTCCTTGACTTCATCAGAGTTGAAAAACTGAAAGTGAATTAAGCGTTGTCCCTCAGCCACAGTTTTAAAGGTGTGGGATGTTGTCACTGGCAAAATATCACCCTGGCTGATGACTTTAAAAGCACCATCCGCTAATTGAATAAAATAATCGCGGGAAACTGTTCCTACTTTCTCAGTCAATCCAGCTGCCACAATTGCTGCACCCTCAGCTACAGCGTACATTGGTCGAGGATGTACAACCACCTTTTTTATGCCAAAGGTTTGTTGAACTTTACGTTGTACCAAGGGAATTTGAGAAGAACCCCCGACTAAAAGCACTACATCCACCATATCCAGGTGATATTCAGCGTACTGTAATGCTTGGCGACAAATCTGAATGGAGTTATCTACAAGATCAGTAATTAATTCCTCAAACTGATCACGAGTGATTTCTACTTCTATAGGAATTGCTATTCCCAATTCATCGAGTAACTGAGTTGCTGGAGCAATCACAGATACTGTAGCACTGCTCAATTCCACTTTGGCGCGTTCCACAGCCATCTTCAGATCAGCATTAAATCTCACACGTTGATAGTGGGGCATTTTGGCGATCAAACTTTCAATATCAGAGATTCCTTCTTGCTGGGCAACTCGCTCTTTGACAAACTTAATCATGCGAGAATCAATGTCATCGCCTCCCAACCATAAGTCTCCCGCTTTCCCTTGTTCAATAAATGAAGTTCCTGCGGCGGTAATTAGAGATGCGTCAAAGGTTCCACCACCAAAGTCATAGACTAAAATAGTCTTCACATCTTCGCTATTTGGTGAAAAACCGTAAGATATAGCAGCCGCAGTCGGTTCTGGGAGCAGTTCTGAAGGGGTTAGCCCGGCTTTGAGCGCAGCTGTACGGGTGGCATGGCGTTGTTTATCGTTGAAGTAGGCGGGAATGGTAATCACAGCTTGATCAATAACTTCGTCTGTTTTGCCGATTCCCTGGCGATAAACTTGAGTATTCTGGACAACTTTTTTGAGAATTTCTGCTGAGATATCCTCTGGCTGAAATTCTTGATCTCCCAGCAAAATCGCTATGCTGTTATCTGTTCCCTGACTAGGTTGGGCAATTTTATAACCAATTTCTAGCTTTTGTTTTTGAACTGCTGTATCCCCAAAGCCTCTGCCCATCAAGCGTTTGATGGAAATTATGACACTTTCTGGATCAGCCCTGAGCTGATTGTAAGCCTGTTCTCCTACGGCGAATTTACCTTGCTCGTAAGCAACAACAGATCGGGTTAATTTCCTATCTGGGGGTGTGTTGTCATTGGCTGTAACAACTTCTACGTCCGCTAACTTAAATGCTGCAACAGAATTAGTTGTACCCAAATCAATACCAATTGCTTTGCCCATTGCTTGTTACAGTATCTGTTTGTATAAGTTTTTTTGTTTGCGCCCAAATAGTGATTCCAAACACAGCAAGATTGATTTTGAGGTTTTATCAACTGATTTAGGCAGATGCAATTTAGTTTAACTGATACAACTGATACAAAGCAATCAAATATTCGCCCAGTTATACAATATGTTGCTATTCACCGGATTCATCAAAAAAACATATTTTAAATTTGTACTTAAGTGCTTGCTGTCTCTTGATTACACTGCCTGGGATATTGAGGACGACAAGGACTTCCCCAACAAACTTGTCCTGGTGGCATATCAGTAAATACACTACTACGAGCGCCAATTACAGCATTAGAACCAACTTGAACTCCTATGCCGACAAAACAATCTGCTGCTACCCAGACTCCATTACCAATGGTAATGTTTCCTACTTTTAATCCAAAGGCAGGATCTTGAATATCATGGCTACCAGTACACAGATAAGTTTTCTGTGAAATTACGCAGTGTTCACCGATAGAAATCTCATCTAGACTGTAGAAAACTACATCGTCACCAATCCAACTATAGTCACCAATGGTAACTTTCCAAGGGTAGGTAAAACGGGCTGTCGGTCGAATTAAAACATTTTTGCCAATTTTAGCGCCAAAGAGTCGCAGGATAAAACAACGCCAACTACTGGCGAAATGAGGAGTTAAAGGAAAGGCGATCGCCTGTACAAACCACCATAACAAAATATACCAACCAGACCGCCCCCGATCAAACCAGGATTGATCATACTTACGTAAATCTACAAAAGAGTCATTAGTCATTGGTCATTGGTCATTAGTCATTGGTCATTAGTCATTAGTCATCAGTCATGGAAAAAATTATTAGGACTTACGCAAAAATCTCTCAAACCCTCAT